>NZ_VLJG01000014.1:0-87843 GCF_007829415.1 Aminobacter sp. J44
CCCGGAACGATCGGAATCTCGTCGCCCGGGAACTCGTAGGACGACAGCAGCTCGCGGATCTCGAGCTCGACGAGCTCGAGCAGCTCCGGATCGTCGACCTGGTCGACCTTGTTCAGGAACACGACGATCGCCGGAACGCCAACCTGACGGGCGAGCAGGATGTGCTCGCGGGTCTGCGGCATCGGGCCGTCAGCAGCCGACACGACCAGGATCGCGCCGTCCATCTGCGCAGCACCGGTGATCATGTTCTTCACGTAGTCGGCGTGACCCGGGCAGTCGACGTGAGCGTAGTGGCGCGCCTCGGTCTCGTACTCGACGTGAGCCGTCGAGATGGTGATGCCGCGTGCCTTCTCTTCCGGCGCTGCGTCGATCTGGTCGTAAGCCTTGTACTCACCGAAGTACTTGGTGATCGCAGCCGTCGTCGACGTCTTGCCGTGGTCAACGTGACCAATCGTACCGATGTTCACATGCGGCTTCGTGCGCTCAAATTTACCTTTGGCCATTTCAACTTCCCTTTGACGCCGTGGGTGCGTATTGGATGCAGATTGCGGGCGCTTAGCGAGTACCGCTGAAAAACACAAGCCTTTTGTCAATTTTTGGCGAGTGCGTGCACCGCCTGTGCAATTGCAGCATTCCCGATTGAGGAAAGCGCGCGTTTAGGATAGAGAGCCGCTGTGAATCCCGTCGCAGGCTAAGGCCGACAGCAGGCCTTGTAGCAACAGGAGCCCCGGCACTACCGCCGCTCCGGAAACCAGAGATAGCCATGACACGTCGTCGCCGCATCTACGAAGGCAAGGCCAAAATCCTTTATGAGGGGCCTGAGCCTGGAACCCTGATTCAGTTCTTCAAGGACGACGCTACCGCGTTCAACAAGAAGAAGCACGAGGTTGTCGATGGCAAGGGTGTCCTCAACAACCGAATCTCCGAGCACATCTTCACGCACCTGAACCGGATCGGCATCCCGACGCACTTCATCCGCCGTCTCAACATGCGCGAGCAGCTGATCAAGGAAGTCGAGATCATCCCGCTCGAGGTAGTTGTGCGCAATGTTGCGGCCGGCTCGCTGGCCAAGCGTCTCGGCCTCGAGGAAGGCACCGTTCTGCCGCGCTCGATCATCGAGTTCTACTACAAGGCAGACGCCCTGGACGATCCGATGGTCTCGGAAGAGCACATCACCGCGTTCGGCTGGGCCTCGCCGCAGGAAATTGATGACATTATGGCGCTCGCCATCCGCATCAACGATTTCCTCAGCGGTCTCTTCCTCGGCGTCGGCATCCAGCTGATCGACTTCAAGGTCGAATTCGGCCGCCTGTTCGAGGGCGACATGATGCGAATCGTGCTCGCTGACGAGATCTCGCCTGATTCCTGCCGCCTGTGGGACACCACGACCCAGGACAAGCTCGACAAGGACCGTTTCCGTCGCGACATGGGCGGCCTGGTCGAAGCCTACCAGGAAGTCGCCCGCCGTCTCGGCATCATGAACGAGAACGAGCCGCCGCGTTCCGGTCCGGTTCTCGTCTCCTCCAAGCCCGACAAGGGCAGCGTTCACTAAGTTTCGAAGGACACGCCAAGTGATCAAGGCGCGCGTTACCGTAACGCTTAAGAACGGGGTCCTGGACCCTCAGGGCAAGGCTATCGAGGGTGCGCTTGGCGCCCTCGGTTTCGCAGGTGTTGGCGGCGTCCGCCAGGGCAAGGTCTTCGATCTTGAACTGGAAGGCACCGACAAGGCCAAGGCCGAGGCTGACGTCAAGGCCATGTGCGAACAGCTGCTAGCCAACACCGTGATCGAGAATTACTCGGTCGCCATCCTCTGACCTGGAGGCCTGACTGACATGAAGTCTGCCGTTGTCCTGCTGCCCGGCCTGAATCGCGACCGCGACATGATCGCGGCGCTGACCAAGGTCGGTGGCCGCGCGCCGCTGACCGTGTGGCAAACCGACACCGAAATTCCGGACGTCGACCTGATCGTGATTCCGGGTGGCTTTTCCTACGGCGACTATCTGCGTTGTGGCGCGATTGCCGCCCGCATGCCGGTGATGCGCGCCGTTGCCGAGAAGGCAGCGAAGGGCGTGCTCGTCATGGGCGTCTGCAATGGCTTTCAGATCCTGCTGGAAGCCGGCCTGCTCCCCGGCGCGCTGATGCGCAACACCTCGCTGAAGTTCGTCTGCCGCGAGGTGAAGCTTGAGGTCGCGAACGCGAACACCGCCTTCACCCGCGCCTACCAGCTGGGCCAGATCATCCGTTGCCCGGTCGCCCACCACGACGGCAACTACTTTGCCGATCCCGAGACGCTGGCGCGTCTTGAGGGCGAAGGCCAGGTGGCGTTCCGCTACGCCGAGGGCACCAACCCGAACGGCTCGATCAACAACATCGCCGGCATCGTCAGCGAGAAGGGCAACGTGCTCGGCATGATGCCCCATCCGGAGAACCTGATCGAGTCCGCTCACGGCGGCGTCGACGGTCGCGGCCTGTTCGAGAGCGCGCTCGGAGTTGCTGCATGAGGCCGCTTGCAAGTGCTGCCCTGATCGCCGCACTTGCAGCCCTCGCCGCGTGCCAGTCGAAGCCGTCCGCCCCGGTCTCCCAGCCGTCCGGCAAAAGCGCTGCGCTCCGAAACATGGAGATGGTCGCAAAGGCCGCCCATAAGTGTTGGTTCGCCAGCCGCGATCCGGCATTCCGCGAGTACAGCTTCGCCAACGAGCTGAACTCCTTCACCGGCCGCCCGCGTTTCCTGCTCGTGCCGAAAGGTAACTTTGGCGGCCGTCCGCTGCTGGTTGTCCAGGCAGAGGGCAGCGCCGGCCAGGTGTCGGCCTTCGGCCCGATGCTCGATACGGCCGCTGCGCCGCGAATCTCCGCCGACATCGAGCGCTGGCGCCGCGGTAATGATTCCTGCGCGTGAGCTGCTCTCGATTCGCTGGCGCGCGTGCCTGATCCATTAGGAAGAGACGTTGTCGTTTTTCGCGTTCAAAGGTCCATTTGCCCGGCTTCTGCTGCTGGTGCTCGCAGCCCTTAACGTCATGGGCTTTGCGACGGCGGCTGTCGTCGGCTGGGCCGCCGCATCGATCGAGAACGGTCCGATCGAGGACGTGCAGCTCTTCGTCCTGTTCGCTTCGTTCCTCGCAGGCATCTTCGGCGCACTGCGCTCACGCCGGCTCCTGCGTGCCGTAATGTGGTGCTGGACTGCTCTCATGCTGCTGATGCTGCAGCGCGAATTCGATTTTACTGCCTGGGGTACAGACAGCTGGATCTACCAGTTACGCAGCATGAGCGTTCGCCTTTCCTTCTGGATTCCGGTCGTGCTCATCCTGCTGGCGCTCGTCGCCCGCCACACGCAGGATCTTCTACGAGCCATTCGCGCTGTTCACCTCGTCCATGTCTGGCCGGTGGTGCTGGTGGCAGCCATCATGGTTGCCTCAAACGTTAGCGAACACATCGCCAAGACGCCCTCGGATTGGACCAACATCTTCGTTTTCCTCGAAGAACAGCTGGAACTTAATGCCTACGGTGTGATCGCCTGCATGGGACTGGCGTTCGCAACCCGCTTACGCGCAACGGTGCCGCCCGCGGTCGCCGATGCGCGCAACCGCCTCGATCCGGCAGCGTAAGCTGCTAAACTGAAAAACCACTGGTCCCCGCCAGTTCGACGCACGTTGGAAGAACCATGATCCGCAACGACTTTCCCATCACGCCAGAGCTGGTCGCTTCGCATGGCCTCAAGCCGGACGAGTATCAGCGCATCCTCCAGCTGATCGGCCGCGAGCCGACCTTCACCGAGCTCGGCATCTTCTCGGCGATGTGGAACGAGCACTGCTCCTACAAGTCGTCAAAGAAGTGGCTCCGTACGCTGCCGACCTCGGGTCCCCGCGTGATCCAGGGTCCGGGCGAGAACGCCGGCGTGGTCGACATCGGCGACGGCCAGGCCGTTGTCTTCAAGATGGAGAGCCACAATCACCCGTCCTACATCGAGCCTTACCAGGGCGCGGCGACGGGCGTTGGCGGCATCCTGCGCGACGTCTTCACCATGGGCGCACGCCCCGTCGCGGCCATGAACGCGCTTCGCTTCGGCGAGCCTGACCATCCGAAGACCAAGCACCTCGTCTCCGGCGTCGTTGCCGGTGTCGGCGGCTACGGCAATTCGTTCGGCGTGCCGACCGTGGGTGGCGAGGTCCAGTTCGACGAGCGCTATAACGGCAACATCCTGGTCAATGCCTTCGCTGCCGGCCTAGCTGATGCCGACAAGATCTTCTACTCGAAGGCCGAGGGCGTCGGCCTTCCGGTCGTCTATCTCGGCGCCAAGACCGGCCGCGACGGCGTCGGCGGCGCGACCATGGCCTCGGCCGAGTTCGACGAATCGATTGAGGAAAAGCGCCCGACCGTTCAGGTCGGCGATCCATTCACCGAAAAGTGCCTGCTCGAAGCCTGCCTCGAGCTGATGGCCTCCGGCGCTGTCATCGCCATTCAGGACATGGGCGCGGCTGGCCTCACCTGCTCGGCCGTCGAAATGGGCGCCAAGGGCGACCTCGGCATCCGCCTCGACCTCGACAAGGTGCCGGTCCGCGAGGAAGCGATGTCGGCCTACGAGATGATGCTCTCGGAGAGCCAGGAGCGCATGCTCATGGTGCTCCGCCCCGAGAAGGAAGCCGAGGCCGAGGCGATCTTCCGCAAGTGGGGTCTCGACTTCGCCGTCGTCGGCGAGACGACCGACGACCTGCGCTTCCGCGTATTCCACCAGGGCGAGGAAGTCGCGAACCTGCCGATCAAGGAGCTGGGCGACGAGGCACCGGAATACGACCGTCCCTGGGTCGAGCCTTCCAAGCCGGCGCCGCTTTCCGCATCCGAGATCCCGCAGGCTGATGTCGCCGATTCGCTCCTGAAGCTGCTCGATTCGCCGAACCTGTCGTCGCGCCGCTGGGTGTGGGAACAGTACGACACCATGATCCAGGGCAACTCGCTGCAGCGCCCGGGCGCTGATGCGGGCGTCATTCGCGTCGAAGGTCACGAAAAGAAGGCGCTCGCCTTCTCGTCCGACGTCAACCCGTTCTACTGCGAGGCCGACCCGTATGAGGGCGGCAAGCAGGCAGTTGCCGAGTGCTGGCGCAACCTGACCGCAAGCGGCGCGCTCCCGCTCGCGGCCACCGACAACCTCAACTTCGGCAATCCGGAACGTCCGGAGATCATGGGCCAGTTCGTCTTCGCCATCAAAGGCATCGGCGAGGCCTGCCGCGCCCTCGACTTCCCGATCGTCTCAGGCAACGTCTCGCTCTACAACGAGACGCTCGGCAAGGGCATCCTGCCGACCCCGACCATCGGCGGCGTCGGCCTGATCGAGGACTGGTCGCGTATGTCGCGCGTTGCCTTCGCTGCCGAAGGCGAGGAAATCCTGCTGATCGGCGCCCCGGCCGAGTGGGGCACGCATCTCGGCCAGTCGGCCTATCTGCGCGAACTGTTCGGCAAGAAGGAAGGCCCTGCCCCGCATGTTGATCTCGCCCACGAGCGCAAGGTCGGCGATTTCGTCCGCAAGCTGATCGCCGACGGCGTTGCGACCGCCGCACACGACCTCTCGGACGGCGGTCTTGCCGTCGCGCTCGCCGAAATGGCGATGGCATCCGGCATCGGCGCCACCATCGATGAGCCGGCATCTGGCTCCGCTCTCGCCACCTTCTTCGGCGAGGATCAGGGCCGCTACCTCGTCACTGTTGCTAAAGGCACGGGAGAGAAGCTCGCAGCCGACGGCGTCAGCGTCCAGCGTATCGGTACCACGGGCGGCTCGTCCTTGAAGCTCGGCAATGCCCGTGCCATATCGGTTGATGAACTGAAGGCCGCACATGAAGGCTGGTTCCCCAAGTTCATGGGCAACTGAGGAGGGCTAGGACTATGGCAATGGACGCAAAGGAAATCGAACGACTCATCAAGGAAGGCATTCCCGATGCCGTCGTGACGATTCGCGACCTTGCCGGCGATGGCGATCACTTCGCGGCTGAGGTCGTCGCCGAGAGCTTCCGCGGCAAGACCCGTGTGCAGCAGCACCAGATGGTCTACAATGCTCTGCAGGGCAACATGGGCGGCGTGCTGCACGCACTCGCCCTCCAGACGAGCGTTCCCCAGTAAGTCGATACGAGAGTAACGCGTACGTCGGCTTCTGCCTGAAATTCATGTGAGTTTGAATTTATGGACCCGAATTCGACGCACGCGTCCGCGCCCGGCGACGCAGTGAAACGACGCGTCGCCGTTCTTTTTTGCGGATTCGAACCGCTGGATGCGGAAGCACAGCGGATCCGCTTCCAGCGCACCGCCGCGCAGACCGCCACCCAGTGGAACTGCAAGATCGAGACCGGCGCACTGGCCGGCTCTCCTGCCCATCCCTATTTCGATGTCGTCGCTTCCGGGCCAGACTGGCGTGCCGAGACCCGCTTCTACCTGATGGAGCACAGCTCGGTGATCGCCACCCTGCGCAAGCGGTCGCTGCCGATCCAGATCGCACGCGGTTTCGGCGCGTTCCTCAACGTGATCGCCGAGGGCGGCCTGTTCGGCTACTTCCGCTGGGCTTGGCGCTTTGCACTGTTCTTTCTGTTCCCGTTCCTGCTGATGTTGCTGGCGCTGGCGGTCACGGCCGGCATTGCCCTCATACCGTTCATCTTTGACCTCTCGCCGCTGCACCTGATCTGGTCGCTGCCGGCAGCCTTCGGCTTCTTCCGCTACCTGTTCCTCCCGAGGGCGGAGCGGCTACACACCATGCTGCTGTTCTCGAACTGGCAGCTGGCGCTCGCCATGGCGCGCCAGAACAACGAAAACGCAAATCGGCGGTTGGAAGAATTCTATGACGGCCTTCGTGAAGCATTTTCGCAGCCGGCCGACGAGTATCTGGTCGCGTCGCACAGCATGGGCACCAACTGGGCAACGCACACCTTCGGCACATTGCTCGAGCGGGAGCCGGAGCTCGCCGCCGGCAAGAAGGTCGCGTTCCTCACTCTCGGCGGCGCGCTGCTGCAGTGCGGCCTGCTGCGCTCCGCAAAGAGGCTGCGCGAGCGCGCCAAGCTGATACTGGGTGCGCCGAATGTCACCTGGTTCGAGGTCCAGTGCCTCACGGATCCGGTGAACTTCTACAAGGCCCCGGTGGCGAAGGCGCTCGGCCATCCCGATGTGCCGCAACCCGAAATAGTGCAGATGCGCGTGCGCCGCACCCTGACCCGCGAGCACTATAAGCGAATCAAGTACGACATCCTGCGCGTTCACCGGCAGTATGTGATGGGATCGGACCTGCGCGTGCCGCACGACTTCGGGCTGATGGTGGCAGGCCCCCTGCCCGCTGCGTCGTTCGTCGGCTATAGCTACGACCAGCTGCCGCCGATTGCGGAAGACGGGTCAGTTTCGGGTCGCTGAAGCGCCACAGTGCGTGCACGATCTTGTGCGTACGATTGCGCCTTTGCCTCCACTGCAATACATAGGGGCAAATCATCCAACGTCGGACCTTGAACCCGACCAGTAAAGGACACGCCAGATGAGCGACATCCACGAATTCATCGACAATGAGGTCAAGACCAACGACGTCGTGCTCTTCATGAAGGGTACGCCGGGCTTCCCGCAATGCGGTTTCTCGGGGCAGGTCGTCCAGATCCTTGACTACCTGGGTGTCGACTACAAGGGCATCAACGTCCTCAGCTCCGACGAAATCCGCCAGGGCATCAAGGATTACTCGAACTGGCCGACCATCCCGCAGCTTTACGTGAAGGGTGAGTTTGTCGGCGGTTGCGACATCGTCCGCGAGATGTTCCAGGCGGGCGAGCTTCAAGATTTTCTGTCTGAGAGGGGCATCAGCCTGCGCGGCGCTGCCTGATCCCTCGCAGCAACCGCTTAATTGAAAAACTTCGAATGCGTCGGTAACAACCGGCGCATTTCTCGTCTTAATAAGGAAAATCCGGATGCAACAAAGAACCGGAGAAGAAAAAGCACCAGGACTTGGACTGTCGAAGATCGAGTTCATCGCGCTCGCCGCGGCCCTAATGTCCCTGAACGCACTCGCCATCGACATCATGCTGCCGGGCCTGCAGCAGATGGGAGCAAGTCTGGGCGTCGAGAACGAGAACCACCGCCAGTATGTCATCTCGGCCTATTTTGCCGGCATGGCGCTGGCGCTGCTCCCCTACGGGCCGCTATCCGACCGCTACGGCCGCCGCAATCCGCTGATGGCCGGCATGCTCATCTATGTCGTCGCGGCAATTGCGGCCGCGTTCATGACGTCGTTTGAGGGCGTGCTCGCCATGCGCTTCCTGCAGGGCATTGGCGCCGCCTCGACCCGCGTCATTGCCGTATCGATGGTCCGCGACCGCTTTGGCGGCCGGCAGATGGCTGAGACTATGTCGCTGATCTTCATGGTGTTCATGGTCATCCCCGTCATCGCGCCGTCCGTGGGGCAGATCATGCTGCTGATTGGCGGCTGGCAGTTCATCTTCTTCTCGATGGGAATCGCCGGCGCCGCGATCGTCCTATGGGGCTTCCTGCGCATGCCGGAGACGCTCGCGCCGGAAGATCGCAGGCCGTTCACGATTGCGTCGATCGGCAGCGCATTTGCGATTGTCCTGACCAATCGCTTCTCGCTGCTCTACACGCTGGCCTCCACCTTCGTCTTCGGCGCGCTGTTTGCCTTCATCAATTCGGCACAGCAGGTCTATGTCGGCATCTATGGCCTCGGGAACACGTTCCCGCTCGTCTTCGCGGTGATCGCCGGCTTCATGGCCCTGTCGTCCTACCTCAACTCGCGCTTCGTTGTTCGGGTCGGCATGCGTCGCCTGTCGCACGGCGCTCTGACCGGCTTCATGCTCGTCTCGCTGATCTGGCTGGTGTGGTCGATGAACGGCACCGTGCCGTTCGTGCCGTTCCTGATCCTGTTCGCGCTGGCGATGTTCCAGTTCGGCTGGATCGGCTCGAACTTCAACTCGATCGCAATGGAGCCGCTCGGCCACATCGCCGGCTCGGCTTCATCGGTTCAGGGCTTCATCCAGACGCTGGGTGGCGGCTTCATCGGTGCGGTGATCGGCCAGGCTTTCGACGGCACGACCACGCCGCTTGCCGCCAGCTTCTTCGGCCTGGCGGTGATCGCGCTGGTGCTGGTGGCGATTGCAGAAAAGGGCAAACTCTACGCGGCCGCCCCGCAGCGTCAGGAGGGGCTCAGGCACTGACCCCCAGCGACGCAAAGTCGAACAGATTGCGGTCGAGCAGATGGCTCGGCCGCACATTACCGAGAGCCCTGATCATTGTATCCTTGCGGCCCGGCATCCTGCGCTCGATGTCATCGAGCATCATCTTCATCGCATTGCGCTGCAGACCCTCCTGGCTACCACACAGGTCGCAGGGGATGATCGGGAACTTCATGGCTTCCGCGAAGCGCGCGAGGTCGTTCTCCGCGCAATAGGCCAGCGGTCGCATCACCAGGAGGTCACCCTCGTCGTTCACCAGCTTCGGCGGCATCGCGGCCAGCCGTCCGCCGTGGAACAGGTTGAGGAAGAAGGTCTCCAGAATGTCCTCGCGGTGATGGCCAAGGACGAGCGCCGAGCACCCCTCTTCCCGCGCGATGCGGTAGAGATGGCCTCGGCGCAGGCGCGAGCAGAGCGAGCAGTAGGTTTTGTTCTCAGGGATCTTGTCGGTGACGACCGAATAGGTGTCCTGGTATTCGATCCGGTGCTCCACGCCGATGCGCGTCAGGTAGTCCGGCAGGATGTGCGTCGGGAAATTCGGCTGGCCCTGATCGAGATTGCAGGCAAGCAGCTCGACCGGCAGCAGCCCGCGCCACTTCAGGTCCAGCAACAGCGCCAGCAGCCCATAGGAATCCTTGCCCCCGGAAAGCGCCACGAGCCACTTCTGGCCGGGCGTAATCATTGCAAAGTCTTCGATGGCCTGCCGAGTATTGCGGATCAGGCGCTTGCGCAGCTTGTTGAACTCACCCGAGCTCGGCGCATCCCGAAACATTGGATGCGTGGCGGCGAGATCGTCCTCGGCTTCAGGCGTGTCGACGGCGATGTTCATGGCTGCGGACCCTTTCTATTGCCCGAAGATAGACCAGCCGGTGCGTTGCGCCAGCATTTCCAGCGCCTGGCTGCCGAGTAGCGAATTGCCATTCTTGTTCAGGCCCGGCGACCACACTGCGACCGATGCCTTGCCCGGCGCAACCGCAAGAATGCCGCCGCCGACGCCGCTCTTGCCCGGCAGGCCGACGCGGTAGGCGAACTCGCCGGACCCGTCATAGTGGCCGCAGGTGAGCATGAGGGCGTTGATGCGGCGCGCGCGGTCGCGCGAGACGACAGTGCGCCCCGTTCGCGGATTTGTGCCGCCGGCTGCCAGAAACAAGCCGGCGCGCGCGAGCTGCCGGCACGTCATGGCAAGCGCGCACTGGTGGAAATAGACGCCGAGCACCTGCTCGGCCGGATGTTCGATGATGCCGAACGAGCGCATGAACTGCGCCAGCGCGAAGTTGCGGAAGCCGGTTTCCTGCTCGGACTTCGCGACCGCGTGGTCGATGTAGATCGAATCGTCGTCGGCCAGGAAGCGGACGAACTGCACGATTTCGCCGATCGCTTCCTTCGGCATGTGGCCGCCGAGCAGATGGTCTGCCACGACGATCGCACCCGCATTGATGAAGGGATTGCGCGGCTTGCCGTTCTCGCGCTCGAGTTGGACGATCGAGTTGAAGGCGGAGCCCGAAGGTTCGCGCCCGACACGGTTCCACAGCCGGTCACCGACCTTGCCGAGCGCCAGCGTCAGCGCGAAGACCTTGGAGACGCTCTGGATGGAAAATGGCAGCTCGGCGTCGCCGGCGAAATATTCGCGGCCGCCCACGGTCGTGATGGCGATGCCGAAATGCCCGGGGTCGACCTTTGCCAGTTCGGGGATGTAGTCGGCCACCTTCCCGCGTTCTTCCCGCGCGGCCATCTCCCTGCTGATGTCGTCGACAAGAGCCTGAAGGTCTTCCATCCGATACCCCCTCTATCTGACGAAAAAGCCGCCCGAAGGCGGCTTTCCGAATTCGTAGCGTCAGACGCTGGCACCTGTTAGCGCGAGTAGAACTCGACGACCAGGTTCGGCTCCATCTGGACCGGGTACGGAACCTCGGCGAGGCCCGGGGCGCGGAGGAACTTCGCAGTCATCTTGTTGTGGTCGACCTCGAGATAGTCCGGAACATCACGCTCAGCGAGCTGGACGGACTCCAGAACGATGACGAGCTGCTTCGACTTCTCGCGGACCTCGATGACGTCGCCCGGCTTGCAGCGGTAGGAACCGATGTTCACGCGCTTGCCGTTGACGTTGACGTGGCCGTGGTTGACGAACTGACGGGCAGCGAAGATCGTCGGAACGAACTTGGCGCGGTAGACGATCGCGTCGAGGCGCGACTCGAGCAGACCGATCAGGTTGTCCGGGGTGTCGCCCTTGCGACGAGCAGCCTCGTCATAGGTCTTGCGGAACTGCTTCTCGGAGATGTCGCCGTAGTAGCCCTTGAGCTTCTGCTTGGCGCGCAGCTGCAGACCGAAGTCCGACATCTTGCCCTTGCGGCGCTGGCCGTGCTGGCCCGGGCCGTATTCGCGCTTGTTCACCGGGGACTTCGGACGGCCCCAGATGTTTTCGCCCATACGGCGGTCAATTTTGTACTTTGCGGATTCGCGCTTGCTCATCGCATTCCCTTTCAAAGAGTTGCACCCGAAGCTCTCGCCCCGGGCAAAGGAACGCGCCCTCCTTTGGCCCCGCAATGGAGACCTGACAGGACAACCCACGCACGCATTGCGAAGATGTCCACGGGACACGTAAACGACAACACCGCACCTTGCGGCGCGGAGTTGGCGCTGACCTATGGGATTCCGTCCCCAATGTCAACGCAAACTGCGGGAATTCAGGCGTGCAGCCCGAACCCCTGCATGAGCCGCCGCGACGCACGGTCCGGCTGGCCTGTCGTGAACACGGCAATGTCGGTTGGAAACAGCGGCTCGGCGAGCTCGTCCCGCTGCACGGGCGCGAGCAGTGACAGCGCGCGCCGGGCGATCGCCTCTGCGGGATCGATCCAGTCGACCGGCCAGGGCGCCGTCTTGCGCATGCGGTTCACCAGGAACGGATAATGCGTGCAGGCAAGCACGACGATGTCGGTGCGCTTGCCGTCCTGCTCGATGAAGCACGGTGCGATCTCCGCCCGCACCGCCTCCTCGTCGACAAATCCGTCGCGCATGTAGGCCTCCGCGAGCGAGGCAAGACGCTCACTTCCGACAAGGCGAACATGCACCTTCGACGCCCAGTGGTCGATCAGATCGCGGGTGTACTGGCGCCGGACAGTTCCCGGCGTTGCCAGCACTGAAACAATGCCGGAGCGCGTACGCTCCGCCGCCGGCTTGATCGCTGGCACGGTGCCGACGAACGGCGTGTCCGGATAGGCCGCGCGCAGATCGCCCAGGACCAGCGTGGACGCCGTGTTGCAGGCAATGACCGCGATCTCCGGCTTGTACTTGGCGAGCAGCGTGCCGAACAGTTTGACGATACGCTCGCGCAGCGCCTCCTCGGCCCAGGCGCCATAAGGAAAGCCGGCATCGTCCGCGACGTAGACAAATTGCCGATCCGGCATTAGCACCCGCGCCTCGCGCAGAACCGTCAGCCCGCCGACGCCCGAATCGAAGACGAGTACGGGACGTTCACTCATCGGAAGCGTCCTCGCTTCCGTGCGCCTTGGCGTCAGCCTTGGCCTTGCGCTGCGGATAGGACGTCCCGCGCGGCTCCTTGGGAGAAAAATAGTCGAGCGAGGCGACGATGCCGCGCAGCACCTTGATCTCAGCCTCGCTGAAGCCCGGACGGGTCAGTACCGCGCGCAGATTGTCGACCATCTTCGGCTTCTTCGCCGCCGGGCGGAAATAGCCGCGCACCTGCAGCGCTTCTTCCAGGTGGTCGAACAGGCCCTGCAGCGCCACCTTCGGCGCCGGCGTGATCTCCGGGCCCCTGAAGGCGAGGTCGAGTTCGTCCTCCATGCCTGCCTTCATCCACTCATACGACATGAGCAGCACCGCCTGGGCGATATTGAGCGAGGCGAAGGCCGGATTGACCGGGAAGGTCACGATCTCGTCGGCGAGGCCGACCTCTTCGTTGTAGAGCCCGAAGCGCTCGCGTCCGAACAGGATGCCGGTCTTCTGGCCAGCAGCAAAACGCTGGCGCAGTATCTGGCTGGCTTCGACGGGGCCACGCACCGGCTTGAAACCGTCGCGCTGGCGCGCGGTCGTCGCGATTACGTAGTTCATGTCGGCGATGGCTTCAGGCAGCGTGTCGAACACGCGCGCGCCGTCAATGACGTGGTCGGCCTTGGAAGCCGCCGAGCGCGCCTTCTCGTTCGGCCAGCCGTCGCGCGGATTGACGAGACGAAGTTCGGCCAGGCCGAAATTCGCCATGGCGCGCGCCACCATGCCGATGTTTTCGCCGAGCTGTGGCTCGACCAGGACGATCGCTGGACCTTCCTGGATCAACTGCTTCTCGCGGTCAGTACCTGCCACGGTCACTCATCCTGCTGATTTGGGTTTCCGTCCCTGCCACAGGCAGGAGGTAATTTGAAGACATAGCTTATATGCGCTGCATTAAGCCGCGCTTGCCGGTGGGGCAGAAAGAAGAACCGGGAAATACCGTGCTGCCAAGGCTTTGCGTTGCCCGGCGGCAATGCTATAGGGGCGCCATTTCCATCCATAGAAGGGCCATTGGGCCCTCCCCTGAAAGTGAGGCAATGCTCATGGCAAAGATCAAGGTGGCAAATCCGGTTGTCGAGCTCGACGGCGATGAGATGACCAGGATCATCTGGCAGCTCATCAAGGACAAGCTGATCCACCCTTACCTTGACATTGACCTGCATTACTACGACCTCGGCATCGAGGCTCGCGACGCTACCGACGATCAGATCACGATCGACGCCGCCAAGGCGATCCAGAAGTACGGCGTCGGCGTCAAGTGCGCCACCATCACGCCGGACGAAGCCCGCGTGAAGGAATTCGGCCTGAAGAAGATGTGGAAGTCGCCGAACGGCACCATCCGCAACATCCTCGGCGGCACGATCTTCCGCGAGCCCATCATCATGAAGAACGTCCCGCGCCTGGTTCCGGGCTGGACCCAGCCGATCGTCGTCGGCCGTCACGCCTTTGGCGACCAGTACCGCGCGACCGACTTCCGCTTCCCGGGCAAGGGCAAGCTGACGATGAAGTTCGTCGGCGAGGACGGCCAGGTCATCGAGCATGAAGTGTTCGACGCGCCGGCAGCCGGTGTCGCCATGGGCATGTACAACCTCGACGAGTCGATCCGCGACTTCGCCCGCGCCTCGCTGAACTACGGCCTGCTGCGCAAGTGGCCGGTCTACCTGTCGACCAAAAACACCATCCTGAAGGCCTATGACGGCCGCTTCAAGGACATCTTCCAGGAAGTCTACGAGCAGGAGTTCGCCGCCCAGTTCAAGGAACTCGGCATCTGGTACGAACACCGCCTGATCGACGACATGGTCGCTGCCTCGCTGAAGTGGTCGGGCGGCTACGTCTGGGCGTGCAAGAACTATGACGGCGACGTCCAGTCCGACACCGTCGCGCAGGGCTTCGGCTCGCTCGGCCTGATGACCTCGGTGCTGATGACCCCGGATGGCAAAACCGTAGAGGCCGAGGCCGCACACGGCACCGTGACCCGTCACTACCGCCAGCACCAGAAGGGCGAGGAGACCTCGACCAACTCGATCGCGTCGATCTTCGCCTGGACCCGCGGCCTCGCGCACCGCGCCAAGCTCGACGACAACGAGCAGCTGAAGGTCTTCGCCGAGACCCTCGAGAAGGTCTGCATCCAGACCGTCGAGTCGGGCTTCATGACCAAGGACCTCGCGCTGCTGATCGGCGCCGACCAGCCGTGGCTGTCGACCACCGGCTTCCTCGACAAGATCGACGAGAACCTGCAGAAGGCCATGGCCTGATCAGAGGCGCGGACAGTCACCGTCTGTAGTTGAACAACGAGACGCCGGCGCGACATTCGCGCCGGCATTTTTATTTATGGTCAGTGCAGCTACGAGCAGGCGAACTTTTCACCCTGCGGGGAATTGAGTACCCGAACAGGGAGTCCCGACATGCTGAAATTGAAACACAGCGCATTCCTCGCAGCCGCCCTCGCCTCGTCCACAGCATTCGCGCAGGGCGCATGGACAAAACTGGAAGATAACGTCCAGGTACCGGCCATTGGCGCGACCGTCGACCAGGTCGAGGATCTCGACGTCCACAATGCGTCCGGTACGAAGATCGGCGAGGTCGACGACGTATTGGGCACCGACGCCAGCACCCCATCCGCCCTTGTCGTCGAGTTCGAGCAGGGCGGTGCCTATCCGAAGGAAGAGATTGTCGTTCCGCTCGACCAGTTCACTTGGGAGAACAACCGGCTGATCCTCAACGTTGACGCCGAGGGGGTCAGCGCCATGGAAATCTGGAACGACTGACAAGAAAAAGGGCCGCATGAGCGGCCCTTCAGACTGCTGACAAAGTTCCGCGAGCCTTCAAATCAGGCTTGTTGATTCCGATCCGTTCTCACTTTGAATCTGAGACGTTCCGTGAATCTCGGGCTCCGGAAAGGTGCGTCGAGGGTTTGTCAACAAACTGAAGGGCCGCATGAGCGGCCCTTGGTTCATGTTTCAACGTCGGCGCCTCAGGCGGCGAGGATTGCCTTCACGGCCTCGATGGCGGCTTCAGCCTTCGAGCCATCCGGGCCACCGGCCTGGGCCATGTCGGGACGGCCGCCGCCGCCCTGCCCGCCGATTGCAGCCGATGCCGCACGGACAAGATCAACAGCCGAGAAGCGATCCTTGATGTCGTCGGTGACGCCAACCACGACGCTCGCCTTTCCGTCTTCCGAGGTGCCGACGAAGACCACAACGCCGGAACCCAGCGTCTTCTTGCCTTCGTCTGCAAGCGGCTTGAGGTCCTTCGGCGTCACGCCCGAGACGACACGGCCAAGGAAGTTGATGCCGGCAACGGTTTCGGTATCGCTGGCCTTGCTGCCGGAGCCACCACCGAGCGCCAGCTGGCGACGGGCTTCGGCAAGCTCGCGCTCCATCTTCTTGCGCTCTTCGAGGACCGCCTCAAGGCGGGTGACGACATCCGCCGGGGCGACCTTGAGCACGGAAGCGGCTGCCTTAAGGCGACGCTCCTGCTCGTCGAGATAGCGGCGGGCAGCATCGCCAGTCAGCGCCTCGATACGGCGCACGCCCGCAGCAACAGCACCTTCCGAAACGACGCGGATCAGGCCGATGTCGCCCGTGGCCGAGACATGCGTGCCGCCGCACAGCTCGGTCGAATACGCCTTGCCAGCCTTGTCGCCATGAAGGGCGGTGCCCATGCGAACGACGCGAACCTCGTCACCGTACTTTTCGCCGAACAGCGCCATGGCGCCCTCGGCGATCGCGTCATCGACCGCCATCAGGCGCGTTGTGACTTCGGCGTTCTGCAGTACGATCTCGTTGGCGTATGTCTCGACCAGCTCGAGTTCTTCCGGAGAAATCGGCTTCGGATGCGAAAAGTCGAAGCGCAAGCGATCCGGCGAAACCAGCGAGCCCTTCTGGGCTACATGGGTGCCGAGAACCTCGCGCAGCGCCTCGTGCATGAGGTGCGTCGCCGAGTGGTTGGCGCGGATTTTCGAGCGGCGGGCGTGGTCGACCGTCATCTCGACGGCAGCGCCCCGCGCAACTGAACCGGACACGACCTTTGCCGAGTGGACGAAGAGGCCGTCAGCCTTCTTCTGGGTGTCGATGATCTCGATGCGGAAACCTTCGCCAGCAAAAATGCCGGTGTCGCCGACCTGGCCGCCGGACTCGCCGTAGAACGGCGTCTGGTTGACGATGACGGAGATTTCGTCGCCTTCGGCCGCACGCTCGACTTCCTGGCCGTCCTTCACCAGCGCGGTAATGACGCCCTCGGCCTTCTCGGTCTCGTAGCCGAGGAACTCGGTCGCGCCCAATTTGTCGCGCAGCGCGAACCAGACAGCCTCGGTCGCCGCTTCGCCCGATCCAGACCAGTTGGCGCGGGCCTCGGCCTTCTGGCGCTCCATCGCGGCGTTGAAGCCGTCGGTGTCGACCTGAATGCCGCGCTGGCGCAGCGCATCCTGCGTGAGGTCCAGCGGGAAGCCGTAGGTGTCGTAGAGCTTGAACGCGGTCTCGCCGTCGAGGCGCGCGCCCTGCGTCAGACCCGAGGTCGCCTCTTCGAGGAGACCAAGGCCGCGGGCCAGCGTCTTGCGGAAGCGGGTTTCCTCAAGCTTCAGCGTCTCGGTGATCAGCGCCTCGGCGCGGCCGAGTTCCGGATAGGCCTGGCCCATCTCGCGCACCAGCGCCGGCACCAGACGGTGCATCAGCGGCTCAGCGGCGCCAAGCAGCTGCGCATGGCGCATCGCGCGGCGCATGATGCGGCGAAGCACGTAGCCGCGGCCCTCGTTCGACGGCAGCACGCCGTCAGCGATCAGGAAGCAGGACGAGCGCAGGTGGTCGGCGATGACGCGGAACGAAGCGACGTTGTCGGGCTGCGGTCCCTTGGCGAGCGCCGAGGCGGTCGCCTCGATCAGGTGGCGGAACAGGTCGGTCTCGAAGACGCTCTCGACGCCCTGCAGGATCGAGGCCATGCGCTCGAGGCCCATGCCGGTGTCGATCGACGGACGCGGCAGGTCGACGCGCTCGTCCTTGGTGACCTGCTCGTACTGCATGAAGACCAGGTTCCAGAATTCGAGGAACCGGTCACCATCCTCTTCCGGGCTTCCGGGAGGGCCGCCCCAGATGTGCTCGCCGCGATCGATGAAAATCTCCGAGCACGGCCCGCACGGACCGGTATCGCCCATCGCCCAGAAATTGTCGCTGGTCGGGATGCGGATGATCTTGTCGTCGGAGAAGGCGGCGATCTTCTTCCAGAGCTCAGCCGCCTCGTCATCCGTGTGGTAGACGGTGACCAGCAGCTTTTCCTTCGGAAGGGCGAAGTCCTTGGTGATCAGGTTCCAGGCAAGCTCGATCGCCTCGGCCTTGAAATAATCGCCGAAGGAGAAGTTGCCGAGCATCTCGAAGAAGGTGAGATGGCGAGCGGTGTAGCCGACATTGTCGAGGTCGTTGTGCTTGCCGCCGGCGCGCACGCTCTTCTGAGCGGTGGCAGCGCGCGTGTAGGGGCGCGTCTCAAGTCCGGTAAAGACGTTCTTGAACTGGACCATGCCCGCATTGGTGAACATCAATGTCGGGTCGTTGCGAGGCACCAGAGGGCTGGACGCTACAATCTCGTGCCCGTTCTTGCGGAAGTAGTCGAGAAAAGTCGACCGGATTTCGTTGACGCCACCACTCATGCCGATGCCTTCAGGTAGAGCGGCCGCACCCCTTGCGGCCGAAAGGAAAGGCCTTTTAACGTCCAGCTTTCAAGCTGTCCAGAAAGCAGGACGATAACGGACAGTCCACAAAGGAAAAGACCGCCGGAACCCCTCCCGGCGGTCTGAAAATCACACCCCTAAGCCACGGGAACGCGGCTCTAGCGGGGCTTACATGCCAGCGGCGTCGTCCAGATCGTTGCCGTCCTGGTCGCCCGGGCCGCCGTTCTCCAGGAACTTCTCGGCGATGAGACCTGCATTCTGGCGCAGTGCGAGTTCCAGCTCGCGCAGCAGCTCCGGATTGTCACGCAGGAACTGCTTGGCGTTCTCGCGACCCTGCCCAAGGCGCTGGGAATTGTAGGAGAACCACGCGCCGGACTTCTCGACGATGCCAGCCTTGACGCCGAGGTCGATGATCTCGCCCGTCTTGGAAACGCCCTCGCCGTACATGATGTCGAACTCGACCTGCTTGAAGGGAGGAGCGAGCTTGTTCTTGACGACCTTGACGCGGGTCTGGTTGCCGACGACCTCGTCGCGGTCCTTGACCGAACCGATGCGGCGGATGTCGAGACGCACCGAGGCGTAGAACTTGAGCGCGTTGCCGCCGGTGGTCGTCTCTGGCGAGCCGAACATCACGCCGATCTTCATGCGGATCTGGTTGATGAAGATGACCATGCAGTTCGAGCGCGAGATCGACGCGGTCAGCTTGCGCAGCGCCTGGCTCATCAGGCGGGCCTGCAGGCCCGGCAGGGAATCGCCCATCTCACCTTCGATTTCGGCGCGCGGCGTCAGTGCCGCAACCGAGTCGACGACCAGGACATCGATGGCGCCGGAGCGGACCAGCGTGTCGCAGATTTCCAGCGCCTGCTCGCCTGTATCCGGCTGCGAGATCAGCAGGTTCTCGAGGTCGACGCCGAGTTTGCGTGCATAGACCGGATCAAGAGCGTGCTCGGCATCGATGAAGGCGCAGATGCCGCCCTTCTTCTGGGCCTCGGCTACGGTGTGCAGCGCCATCGTGGTCTTGCCCGAGCTTTCCGGGCCATAGATCTCGATAATGCGTCCCTTCGGCAGGCCGCCCACGCCGAGCGCGATATCAAGGCTGAGCGAACCCGTCGAAACGGTTTCGATCTCGACCACCTGCTCGTTCTGGCCGAGCCGCATGATGGAGCCCTTGCCGAAAGCGCGCTCGATCTGGGAGAGCGCTGCATCGAGAGCCTTGGATTTATCCACTGAACCGTCCTCAACAAGCCGTAATGTGTTCTGCGCCATGATACCTTACCCCTTGATGGACCGCGAAGCCGGATGTCCTGTGTCCAATGATTTTTTGTACTCTTTTTGTTCCAATTTGGCAATAGCGATCAAATAACTGATTTGAAATAGCTTTTCGGATTATGTTCTATTTTCGTTTTGGGATGTAGAGGCCAGAACGTACCAGCAGGCGCGGCATCGTGAACGCGCATAGGTCCAGCAATCAGCGATTCGAGGCGCAGAGTTGCGGCGCCTGCCCGCGTTGAATACGCTCCCCGCGCAGGCGCATTCAACCGGACTTTCCATGCAACGACCAAAGCTTTTCGTCTCGGGCGCGGCCCATATCGACCGGCGCGGCAGGATCGATGGTGTCTATGTGCCGGCTGCGTCGAATCCGGGCAGCCTGCGCGAGGAAGCCGGCGGCGGCGCGCTGAACGCGGCGCGCAATGCGGTGCACCATGGCGTGGACGTGACGCTGATGTCGCTGCGCGGAGGGGATCTTGCGGGGCTGGCGGTAGCCGACGTGCTGGCCGAAAGTGGCATCGAGGACGTGTCCGCGATCTTTCTCGACCGCACGACGCCGAGCTACACCGCCCTCCTCGACCCGAATGGCGAGCTGATTGCCGGGCTCGCCGACATGACGCTCTACGAGCTCGGCTTTACCCGGCAGCTGCGCCGGCGCAAGATTCGCGATGCGGTGGCGGCKGCGGATGCTGTCTTCTGCGAAGCCAATATGCCGGAAGATGCGCTGATGCGGCTTGCGGACATGGCGGGAGGCCGCCCGATCTACGCCATCGCGATTTCGCCAGCGAAGGCGCGGCGGCTGGAGCCGATCCTGGCATCCCTCTCCTGCCTGTTCATGAACCGCCGCGAGGCCCGCGTACTGTCGGGTGCGGATGACGCTGCCGAAGCCATCAAATTGCTGCGCGACCGCGGGCTCAGACGCGGCGTCATCACTGCGGGCGGCGAGGAGACGATTTTCTTCGACGACACGGGCGTTTTCAACATCACCCCGCCGCAGCTCGAAGCGATTGCGGATGTGACCGGCGCAGGAGACGCGCTCGCCGGCGTGGCTACCACGGCGCTGATGCGGGGCGAAAGCTTCAACGAGGCGGTGCGGCGCGGCATGGCCGCCGCGATGCTGACGATTGCATCGCCCAACGTGGTAGCCGACTATGAGGACGAGGCGTTCGAAACAGCGCTCGCACGCGTCGGGACCCCGAGAAAGATCAGCTGAACGGCGGGAGACACATGAAGCAGACGGCCGCAATCCACATCGACATCTCGCCGGAGGTTCAGGCCGCGCTTTCAGCCAGTAAGCCGGTGGTGGCGCTCGAAAGCACCATCATTACCCATGGCATGCCCTACCCCGACAATACTCGCATGGCGGAAGGCGTGGAGCAGATCATCCGCGAGGAACGGGCCACACCCGCGACGATCGCGGTGATCGACGGACGCATCAAGATCGGCCTTACAGACAAGGAGCGCGTCGCTCTGGCGCAAACCACCGGCGCCATGAAGCTGTCGCGCGCCGACCTTGCCTTTGCGGTCTCGCAGAAGCGCACGGGCGGCACCACCGTCGCCGCAACGATGATCGCCGCGCACCTTGCCGGCATTTCGGTGTTCGCCACCGGAGGCATCGGCGGCGTCCACAAGGGCGCCGAAGCAAGCTTCGACATTTCCGCCGACCTTGATGAACTTGCCCGCACGCCGGTCATCGTCGTCTCGGCCGGGGCAAAGGCGATCCTCGACATCGCCAAGACTTTGGAAGTGCTTGAAACGCGCGGCGTTCCGGTGGTCGGCTTCGGCAACGACGTGATGCCCGCCTTTTGGTCGCGACAATCGCCCTACCCCGTGCCGCTGCGGCTCGATGAGCCCCAAGCAATCGCCGCTTTCTTCCGCACCCGCCAAGAGCTGGGACTCGACGGGGGCATGCTGGTTGCCAATCCGGTGCCGGCGGCGTCGGAAATTCCGGCCGAGGAGATGGCGCAGCATATTGAGACGGCGCAGCGCATGGCCAACGAAAAAGGCGTGAGCGGCAAAGCCGTCACGCCTTTTCTTCTTGCCACCATCCTGGAGCTCACTGCCGGCCGCAGTCTCGTCACCAACATCGCGCTGGTCGAGAACAACGCCCGGCTGGCTGCCCAGATCGCTGCCGCGCTTGCGATCAGGTGAACGGCGTCAGGTAAATCTCGACGCGGCGGTTCTGGGCGCGGCCGTCTGCGCTCGCGTTGGACGCGATCGGCTGCGACGGGCCAAAGCCGCGGATGGCGAAGCGGCGGCTGTCGACACCACGCTGGGCGAGGAAGCGAGCGACCGAATCGGCGCGGCGCTCGGACAGCACCTGGTTGTGCTGCAGGCTGCCGGTGGAGTCGGTGTGGCCGTTGATGTCGACGAAGGTGCGGTTGTACTTGTTCAGCACCATCGCAACCGCATTCAGCGTGTCGTAGAAGGCCGGCACCACCTCGTACTGGTCGGTCGCGAAGGTAATGTTCGACGGCATGTTGAGGACGATCTGGTTGCCGACGCGGGTAACCGATACACCAGTGCCCTGCAGATAGCGGCGCAGTTCCGCCTCCTGCTGGTCCATGTAGCCACCGATGGCGCCGCCTGCCAGCGCACCGATGCCGGCGCCGATCAGCGCGTTGCGGCGGTCGTCACCTCCGGCGAGCACGCCGATCCCGGCGCCCGCAAGCGCACCCAGCGCCGCGCCACCAGCCATGTTCGACATCTTCTGCTCGCCCGTATACGGGTCGGTCGTGCAGCCGGCCAGAAACGCAGCACCCGCAAAGGCCAGAACGATCTTCTTCATTCGGATTTCCCTCTCCTGAATAAGCGCGGTTCGGGCAGGTCAGCCTGCTGAATCGAGCTCGTCGGCGGTTTGTATCACAGATTGCGGCAAAAAACCGAACCGGGGGCGGAGCTGCCGGTGGAGAGGATCGATTCCGCATCCCTTACATCGGGAACGTGCCAATCCCTATATTGCCGCAGGCGGGTTCAACTTGCTGGGATCAGGAGATGACGTTGATGAAACACCTTCGCATGGCCGCTGCGCTCGCCTTACTCGCGGCTCTCAGTGCCGGCTCGGCCCACTCCAAGGAAGTCGGCAAGGTCGGCGTGGACTGGCTCGGCAACGACATCGTCATCGAGGCAATTACCGATCCCGACATTTCGGGCATCACCTGCCATGTGACCTATTTCGACCGCGGCATCATCGACCGGCTGCAGAAGGGCAACTGGTTCGAAGATCCGTCGAACAATGCGATGTCCTGCAACCAAACAGGACCCATCGAAATCGGCGACATCGACCTCGGCAAGGGCGGCGAGGAAGTGTTCCAGCAGCGCCAGTCGCTGATCTGGAAGAGCGTGGTCGTCAAGCGCATCTATGACAAGGAGAACGACACGCTGATCTACCTGTCGCACTCGCGGCAGGTTCAGGACGGGTCGGCGAAAATGGCGATCTCAACCGTGCCGCTCTACGGCCAGAACGTCACCTGGAAGAACGGCAAGCCCGAGTAGCTCAATTCTGGATCGGGCCGGAGTCCATCGGCTTAGAAGGCCGGTGCTCGATAAGCCAAAGCTACGCGCTGATGGTTCAAGGGTGCCATCATACGACGGCACCCTTTCGCGCTGAGGCCTAGTAGAGCGAGCCGTACTTCTCGAGTGCGGCGCGATACTCGCCGTAGATCTTGTCCGGATCCTGCCCGACCTTGCGCACATCGTCCTTCCACTGGTCGACGAGTGGCGCGGCGGCATCACGCCACTGCTTGATCTCGTCATCCGTCGGCGCATACAGCGTATGCCCGGCGTCGATCGCCTTCTGGCGGCCGGAACGCTCGTTCTCCGCCCAATCCTTCGAGAACTTGATCGACCATTCCGGCGTGCAGTGGTCGTCGATCACCTTCCGGTTCTCTTCCGAGAGCCCATCGTAGACGCCCTTGTTGATCAGCAGCATCTGGTTCGAAATGTAGAACGGGAAGTCCAGGTGGTAGGTGACCACCGAATCCATGCCGAAGATGTAGACGGAGTTCCATGGGAAGGTGATCGCATCCGCCATGCCCTTGGAGATCGCATCTCGCGCCTCATTTGCCGGCACCTGGACGCTCGAACCACCGAGCATGGAGACGAAGCGGGCCATCGTCGCGTGAGCGGCGCGGATGTTCTTGCCCTTGATGTCGCCCGGCACCTTGATCTCGGTGTTGGCGTGGATCGTGCCCGGATCGTGCGGGTTCATGACGCAGAACTTCACTTCCGGCATCTCGATCTCGGCGTACTTGGCGTACCACTCGTGCAGCGCCCCTGCCCCGTTATCCACCTCGCGGACATGGAACGGGACTTCGATCAGGCTGTAGATGGGGAAGCGGCCTGCCTGATAGCCGGGATTCACATATCCGATGTCGGCAATGCCATCACGGGTCATGTCATAGTGGTCGGCAGCCGAACCCAGCTGCGCGGCCGGGAAGATGTTGATCTTGATGCTTCCGTTGGACGCCTTGCTGACGGACTCAACCCACTGTGCGATGCCGCCCGTGTGCATCGGATGCGTAGGAGGAAGCCAGTGAGCAAGACTAAGTTCGACATCGGCAGCTTTCGCCGGCAGCGCGGCAGCAGAAAGTAGCGCGGCCAAAGCCACGGAAATACGACGTAACATGAATTCCTCCCGTTTCTTTTCCGGCCGACAGATCCTCCCGGCCGACCGAAGAAGGAAAATGTTATGTATTTGAACTACTGTCAATGATGGCAAATGGGAACATGACCGCTGCAAAGAACAACGTCACGGATCCTCTTTGCGCATCTCCAAAACCCCTACAGTTCTTTTGAGAACTGACGAAAGAATATGCCCGTCAGCTGAACCTTACGCCGGCGGTCTGCCCTGTCAGCCGCGGGTCCTTCGATCGCACCAGCAGCGGCTTGCCTTCGAGCGCCTCGAAGCAGCGGGCGAGCGTGTCCTCCTCCAGCCGGTCCATCGCTTCCTTCGTGTAGAAGGTCAGGTGCGGAAACAGCACCACATTGTCCATCGCGAACAGCTCGCGCAGCGGATGACGCTCATGATCCAGCGGCTCCTGGCTGTAGACGTCGAGGCCGCAGCCGGCGATCTTTCCTGCCTTCAGTGCAGCCAGCAGCGCCATCTCGTCCACCAGCGCGCCGCGGGAGACGTTGACCAGGAAGGCCGACGGCTTCATCAGTTCCAGCTCCTGCGCCCCGATCAGATAGCGCGAGCCGTCATTGAGCACGCTGTGCAATGAGACGTAGTCGCATTGCGGCAGCATCTCCTCCAGGCTGTCAACCTTGGTCACTCCATGCTGCGTCATGACTTCCCGGGGTACATACGGATCATAGCCGAGCACCCGCGCCCTGAACCCCGCACCAGCCATGCGCGCCATTGACCGCCCAATGCGTCCGACGCCGACGAGGCCGAGCGTCTTGCCGGCAATATCTGCGCCAAGCCATTGCTGTTCGGGCCAGGCCCATCCGGTCCTCCGCATCTCGCGAGAGATCGGCAGGAGCTTCTTCGCCAGCGCGATCAGCAGCATGAACGCGCCTTCGGCTACCGTTTCCTCGGCATATTCCGGGATGTTGACTACGGGGATCTGGCGGGCGCGCGCGGCGGGAATGTCGATCGCGTCGATGCCGACGCCGTATTTCACAATCGCCTTCAGCTTCGTCGCGGCGTTGATGACCTTCGCCGTGATCGGCGTGTAGCACATCAGAAGAAGGTCGGCGTCCGCAACCTCCCGAGCGAGCTCTTCCTCACTGACGCCCTCGGGCAAGAGCACCAACTTGGCCCCCTTGTACCGAAGCACCCGGTCGATGGTCGGGCATTCGAGCTCGCGGTCAGTACGGACGATCTTCACAGGCGGCATTGTTGTACTCCCCTCTTTTGTTCTGGAAGAGTACCCCGAAGGCCGACGCCGTCGACTGTTTTCCGCGGATCCTTGCGGTAAACGCAAGGAATTGGCGCGAAAGATCGGCGTGGCTTGTCAAGTCATAATTAGGGCTTTGGATCGCAGCCGGAACGCCCTTCCGACAGTCGTTTCGGGCTGCCGTTGTGCAAGCAAGCCCCAAATGATTCGCCTCAAACGAGCTCGACCTCCACCACGCCCGGCACTGCTTTCATGGCCGATGCCACCTGCGGCGACAGACGATAGCGATTGGGCAGTTCGACCTCGATCTCGCCCTGCCCCTCGGGTTTCAGCACAATGAACGACACATGCCCCTCGCCTCGCGTCGCCAGCTGCGAGGCGATCGTGTCGAGCGGTCCGGGGTCGCGCACGAAGATGCGCATATGCCGCTGAACGCGCGACGCCTCGACGTCGAGGTCATGCGCCGTCTGGATGCGCAGGTTGACGCCTTCCGGACGGTCTTCGGCAGCCACGGTGATCACCACCGAGCGGCCGGGCTCCATCATGTCGCGGTACTGCGACAGCGTCTCGGAGAACATGACGGCTTCGAACTGTCCGGTGGTGTCCGACAGGCTGACGATGCCCATCTTGTTGCCGGTGCGCGTGTTGCGCTCCTGCTTGGCGGTGATGGTGCCGGCCAGGCGCCCTGCCGTCGCGCCGCGTTTCACCGCCGCCTGGAAGTCGGTCCAGTTCTGCACGCGCATCTTTTCCAGCACGCTGCGGTATTCGTCGAGCGGGTGCGCCGAGAGATAGAAGCCGATTGCCGCAAACTCGCGGTGCAACCGGTCGGCCGCCGTCCACGGCTCGCAGGTCGGAAGCACCAGCTTTTCGGTGGGCCCGCCACCCATGCCGAAGATGTCAGCCTGGCCAGAGGCAGCGTTTTCCTGCGCCCGGGCGGCCATGCCCATCATCCGCTCGATGCCGGCAAACAGCTGCGCGCGGTCGTAGCCGAAGCAGTCGAAGGCGCCTGCCGAAATCAGGCTTTCGAAGACGCGCTTGCCGACGATGCGCGGATCGATGCGTGAGCAAAAATCCTCAAGCGATTCAAACTGCTTTTCTTTCCGCTTCTCGACGATGTGGTCGACCGCCGCCTCGCCAACGCCCTTGATAGCGGCAAGCGAGTAGTAGATGCGGTTTTCGCCCACCTCGAACGCGCGGTAGGAGGTCTTCACCGACGGCGGCACCACCTCGATGCCGAGGCGCATGGCGTCGGCGCGGAAGTCCGACAGCTTTTCGGTGTTGTTCATGTCGAGCGTCATCGACGCCGCCAGGAACTCGACCGGATAGTGCGCCTTCAGATACGCCGTCTGGTAGGACACGACCGCGTATGCCGCCGCGTGCGACTTGTTGAAGCCGTAGTCCGCGAACTTGGCCAGCAGGTCGAAGATCATGTTCGCCTGCGGCTTGGACACGCCCTTCTCGATCGCGCCGCTGACGAAGCGCTCGCGCTGCTTGTCCATCTCCTCGCGGATCTTCTTGCCCATCGCGCGGCGCAGCAGGTCTGCTTCGCCGAGCGAGTAGCCCGACAGCACCTGGGCGATCTGCATCACCTGCTCCTGGTAGACGATGACGCCCTGCGTCTCCTTCACCAGGTGGTCGATCATCGGATGGATCGACGCGATCTCTTCCTCGCCGTGCTTGCGCGCGTTGTAGACCGGAATGTTCTCCATCGGGCCCGGGCGGTAGAGCGCCACCAGCGCGATGATGTCCTCGATGCAGTCCGGCTTCATGCCGATCAGCGCCTTGCGCATGCCGGCGGATTCCACCTGGAAGATGCCGACGGTTTCGCCGCGCGACAGCATCTCGTAGGTCTTCTGGTCGTCGAGCGGGATGCGCGACAGGTCGATGTCGACCCCGCGCCGGCGGATGAACTTCACGGCCGTGTCGAGCGTGGTCAGCGTCTTGAGGCCGAGGAAGTCGAACTTCACCAGGCCCGCCTGTTCGACATACTTCATGTTGAACTGCGTGACCGGCATGTCCGAGCGCGGATCGCGGTACATCGGCACCAGTTCAGACAGGGGGCGGTCACCGATCACGATACCGGCCGCGTGCGTCGAGGCGTGGCGGTAGAGGCCCTCGAGCTTCATGGCGATGTCGAGGAGGTTCTGGACCACCGGCTCCTTCTCGACCTCCTCCGCGAAGCGCGGCTCGGCCGCGACCGCGTCCTTCAGCTTGACCGGGTTGGCCGGGTTGGATGGGACCAGCTTGGACAGCCGGTCGACCTGGCCATAAGGCATCTGCAGCACGCGGCCGACGTCGCGCAGCACCGCGCGCGCCTGCAGCGTACCGAAGGTGATGATCTGGCCGACCTGGTCGCGCCCGTATTTCTGCTGCACGTAGCGGATCACCTCTTCGCGGCGGTCCTGGCAGAAGTCGATATCGAAGTCCGGCATCGACACGCGTTCCGGATTGAGGAATCGCTCGAACAGCAGCGAGAAGCGCAGCGGATCGATGTCAGTGATGGTCAGCGCATAGGCGACCAGCGAGCCCGCACCCGAGCCGCGGCCGGGACCAACCGGAATGTCATGCGCCTTCGCCCACTTGATGAAGTCCGACACGATGAGAAAGTAGCCGGGAAACTTCATCCTCGTGATGATGCCGATCTCGAACTCGAGGCGGTCGCGATAATCCTGCTCGGTGTAGCCATTGGTCGGCCCGTGCGCGGCGAGGCGCCGGTCGAGGCCTTCGCGCGCCTGGCGTGCCAGCTCCTCGGCCTCGGCGCGTTCGGCGGCCTCGGCGTCGTCGACGTCGGCACCGGCAAAGCGCGGCAGGATTGGCTTGCGGTTCTTCGGGTAGTAGCGGCAGCGCCGGGCAACCTCGACGGTGCTTTCGAGCGCTTCCGGCAGGTCGGCGAACAGCGCCGCCATCTCGGCCTGCGTGCGCAGGTAATGTTCCGGCGTCAGGCGCCGGCGCTCGTCGACTGCGACGACCGAGCCCTCCGCGATGGCCAGCAGCGCGTCGTGCGCCTCATAATCCTCGGCCGCCGGAAAAAATGCCTCGTTGGTCGCGACCAGCGGCAAATCGTGCTTGTAGGCAAGGTCGATGAACGATGCCTCGATGCCGCGGTCATAGCCGCGATGGCGCTGCAGCTCGACATAGAGCCGGTCGCCGAACACGCGCTTGAGGAACAAGAGCCGCTCCTCGGCTTCCGCCGCATGACCGTTCTTGAGGCAGGCGCCGATCGGTCCGCGCTCGCCGCCCGTAAGACAAATGATGCCCTCCGCCAGCTCCTCGACCCAGGCCGGGTTGATGTGCGGCGGCTCCCCAGACGGCAGATCGAGATAGGCGCGCGAGACGAGGCGCACGAGATTGGCATAACCTTCCTCGGTCGCGGCGATGAACACCAGCGGCTGCACCGCCGGCCCGCCCCTGCGATGCTGGCGCGCCGGATCGTCCGGCGCCTCGAAGGTCATGTCGAGCTGGGAGCCGACGATCGGCTGCACGCCCTCCTTGGTTGCCTTCTGCGCAAACTCCAGCGCACCGAACAGATTGTTGGTGTCGGTGATGGCGATGGCCGGCGTGCGGTCCTTCTTGGCGTGGCCGATGATCTTGCCGAGCGGCAGCGCGCCTTCGAGGAGCGAATAGGCCGAATGCACGCGCAAATGAATGAAGACCGGCCGGCCGTCATCCGGCGCCGATGCGCCCTGCGCAGCCCCAACGATCGGGTCGCGTGTCGATGCCATGTTGGTGCCTCTGGCCGCCTGAGAATCTCCCCGCCATTTTCAGGGACGGCGACCTCCGAGTCTAGGCGCGACGGAACGGCATGTGGAAAGCTGCCGCAGCGGCGCGAGCGGGACAAGAACGCGCCCTGCCCCGCTCTGACCGTTAGCCGCCGTAGCGCATCAAGGCGTTTTCAAACGGCAGGCCCTCATTATCCAGCGGCCGTCGCGACTGCTCGACGAAGCCGAGCCGCTGGTAGAACCGCATGGCGCCTTCGTTGGCCGTATAGACTTCCAGCGAAAGTTCCTTCGTCTTTGCCAGCGCATGATCGATCAGCATCCGGCCGATGCCCTGCCCCTGGAAGGCCGGGGCAACGAACAGCCCGCCGACGAAGTCGCCGAGCAGGCTGATGAAGCCGGCCGGCTCGCCGCCGACGCAGGCAACCGACGTGTCGGCCTTGGGCAGATAGACGTCCTCGATCAGGCTGCGCTGCGCGCGCAGCGTTTCCTCGCCGATGAAGGCATGCGCGATCAGCGCGGCGTCGAGCCAGATCTGCGACAGTTTCTTGGTATCCGTGGCCGGATCGTACGGCCGGATGACAGCATGATGGTTCTGCATGAGAACTCCTGAAGAAAGATATGCAAAGAGGTTCGGCGGCCCGTCTGGCGCCGGTGGATTGCCGCTCTGGCGGCTCAGCTCTGGCCTCTGCGCATAAATCTCCTTCTGCTGCTCGCGGGCGCCTTCTAGTCGGGCGCTGCCGCAGGGTCAACCTCAGCGCGCTCCTCTTCCTGACACGGCAACCTCCCCGCGTGGCGGCGCGCGGCCTGCAAAGCTATCATCAGGCAATTGGGAGGACCCGCCATGTCCGACAGGTTCCAGCGCGTCTACAAGATGAGCGTCGCCAGCGTTTATCCGATGTACATCGAGAAGGCGGAGAAGAAGGGCCGCACGAAGGAAGAGGTCGATGAGATCTTTCGCTGGCTGACCGGCCACAGCCAGGAGTCACTTGAAAAGGAGCTGGCGGACAAGACCACCTTCGCCGACTTCTTCAACAACACCCCGCGCCTCAACCCTGCCCGCGAACTCATCACCGGCACCGTCTGCGGCGTCCGGGTGGAGGAAATCGAGGAGCCGCTGATGCGCGAAATCCGCTATCTCGACAAGCTCATCGACGAGCTGGCGAAGGGGAAGAAGATGGAGAGGATTTTGAGGGGGTGAGGGAGCACTAGTCCCCATTCCGCGTTCATCGCCCTCGCCTCTGCCCACGTCTGCCAACTAATCAATATTCACGTTTCTCGAACGAGTGGAGCTTTCTCGATGGGCGCGAGCCCGGCAGCATTGATATGCAGAACCCTCACGCCCACTTGCACGACTGACAAAGTTTTGGATATCTTTAATTAGTGCACACCTCGGGCAACAATATTCCATTCGCTGAAATATTAGAAAACCACGAAATATGCAGGATGGTTATACTGTTTTTATTGATGAAAGCGGCGAAGCCGGTATAGCGAAAGTCCGCTCCGGCTCACAAGGTGGAGCCTCACCTTATATGACCCTAGGGGCGGTATTGATACCCAACAGGTTACGGAAAAATATTGAGAATACTCTTATCACCGTTGCATTTGATATTAAGAAGAAAACGCTTCACTGCGCCGAACTCAATCACTATCAGATTTTGCATTTCATTCGACAGCTGACCCCATGTCGGATGCGGTTATTCGGCGTGATATCCCGCAAGGAAACTCTGGGAAGTTACAAAGATGCCATCTCAGCCGACAGCAGCATGTACTACAACAAGTGCGCTCAATATCTTCTCGAACGTGTTGGCTGGTTCATGGAGAGCCGACGCATAAAACCCCATCAACTCGACATCATCTTTGAAAAAGCCAACATTGACTATGACAGAATGAGCAACTTACTGCATAGTTGCCAGCGTCGCCCCTTGCACGAGAATACTAAAAAGCTGCAAAATATTGACATAAGCAGAATTTCAACGAAGCGAAAGAGTGAAGAACCCCTCCTTCAAATCGCAGATCTTGTGGCACACTCTCTTTATAAATGCGTCAATAAGAGCGAGAAAAATTTTAATATACTCGAACCAAGATACATCAAGGAATTATCGCCGCACTTTTTTGGCCAGCCAGGCTCAAATCTCGTCTTGGGTGCCGGCCTCTACTGCGTGCACTCTCCGCGTGACGTTCAGCTTGAGCCCGAGATTGAAGAACTGATTTCCTCTCTGGTAGCCAGACCTCCAGCTTCGATCACCGGCTTCTCAGAGACAAATCGCGGAGCAAATTAGATAAGTTCCTCCTAACAATAAGTTGGTTGGTTAGGAACATCGCGGTTCAGTTTGTATTCAGACGTTACTCAAGTGGAATGCCAGTTCCTTAATGGGTAGTGACTACCTCACCCCTCCGCCAGCCTCACCACTTCCCTACCCTCCGCATCCATCAACACCAGCTTTCGCTCGGCCTCGTCGATGCGGAAGGAGGCAACCTTGCCCAGCGCGTCGAGGTACTTTTGCTCGAGGTTCATCAGCGCCTCGGCGCAGGCCATGCGCGTGCCGGCCAGCGCGCCAAAGCTAAGTTTGTCGCCGTCGATGGTCGCCTGCCCCACGAAGCGGTTGCAGCCGCTGTGGCCAGAGGCGTGACCCGCTTCGTCGATGTTGAGCGTCAGCCGCGCATTGTCGATGACGCCACCGCCCGCGACGTCCTCCACCACCCACTCGCGGTAAATCGAAAGCCCTTCGGCCGCCGGGTCCGGCATGTCGGGCGCCTCAGGTGAATCGGCAAGGGCGCCGGTGGCAAGGCCGCAGCCCGCGAGCGTTGCGGCAAGGACAAAATGGCGGCGGGTAAGGTGCGGCAGCGGCATGACAAGACTCCTCTTTGAGATGCGCATTCCCGCCGCGGATTATGGCGCAGCCGGGGCGGCCCGCCAAAAAAGATCGCGCCGCCGCCTCGTCGCCCAATCCCCTGCGGGAAAAGGGATGCGGTCGGTTCGGCACGCGGCAGCGCGGCTCGCTTCGACCCGTCCTGGGGACAAGAAGGTTGCGCCGGGGGGCTCGATCCCTATGCTGGTCCCGTTCGCGGCCCGCTTCACGCGGGCCTGTTTTTCACAAACACGGAGGTGGGACGGGTGTCCGACACCACGACGACGATCTACTCAGACCTTCCCGATGACGATACGCTCGGCGGCCGGCTCTCGCGGGCCAGGGACAGCGCCGGCATCTCGACCGCACAACTTGCCCGCCGCATCGGCGTGCAGATCGAAACACTCGAAGCCTGGGAGCGCGACCGCGCCCAGCCGCGGGCCAACCGCCTTTCCATGCTGGCCGGCGTCCTCAATATCAGCCCTTCCTGGCTGCTCTACGGCGTTGGGACCGGCCCGGCATCCGAGGCGGATATCAAGCCCTCGAAGGTGACGAGCCTTTCAGACCGGCTCGACCAGCTCAAACGGCTTCATCGCCAGACAGCCGACCTGATCTTCCGGCTCGAGCGAGATCTCGGCAGAACTGCCTCCTGAAGAAGCTGTAGCAAACATTGCCCAAATCGCTGGCGGGGTGATGACTTTCCCGCCGGCATCGGCTACACAATTCGCTCGTCCGGGCCCGAAAGGCCGACCGGTTTGCGGGAGAGAGCAGCCTGGCTGCCGCCGAAGGGGAAATCGCCCACAAATCTCTCAGGCAAAAGAACCGCCGCCGGTAAGGACACTCTGGAAAGTCGGGTTGGCCGAACGGCTGCCCGCGCCGAAGGTGTAAGGCCCGCCGACAGAGTTCCGGCTGGCCGAGTCTCTCAGGCTTCCGACAGAGGGGCGCTAACGTGTCGCAATTCCGCGGCCGTTGGTGCTTGTCTGGAGGGAAGACTTGGACGCCACCAACCCTGGCACCCTTAACACGCTACCGCTGTTCGAACTGCATCAGGCGGCAAAGGCCCGTTTCGGCGGCTTTGCCGGCTGGAACATGCCGCTCACCTACCCGCTCGGCGTGATGAAGGAACACCTTCACGCCCGCGAGAAGGCGGGGCTGTTCGACATATCCCACATGAAGCTGATCCTGGTGACGGGTCCGCAGGCTGCCGCCGCGCTCGCCCGCGCCTGCCCGCTCGCCCCCGAGGCGATCGCGATCAGCGCATCGAAATACACCTTCCTCCTCAATGAAAATGCCGGGATCGATGACGACCTGATCGTCACCCGCCTCGGCGAGACCCGCTACATGGTCGTTGCCAATGCCGGAAATGCAGATCAGGACGCGGAGAAGCTGACGGCCGTTGCCGCGGACTTCGACGCGAAGGTCGAGCCGCTCGACCGTGTGCTGGTCGCGCTGCAGGGCCCGAAGGCGGAAGCGGCGCTTGCCGCCGCGGGCCTCGACCTGTCGTCGCTCACCTTCATGCACGGTACCGAGCCGCGCGAAAACTGGTTCGCCAGCCGCTCGGGCTACACCGGCGAGGACGGCTTTGAGGTCGCTATACCGGTCGATGAGGCGAAGGACTTCGTCGAAAAGCTTCTCGCGCACGAGGACGTCGAATGGATCGGCCTTGCCGCCCGCGACAGCCTGCGCCTCGAAGCCGGCCTCTGCCTGCATGGCAACGACATCACGCCGAAGACCAACCCGGTCGAGGCGAACCTGATGTGGGCGATCCCGAAGTCGCTGCGCGAGACCGGCACCTTCATCGGCTCTGATGCGCTGCGCGCGGTCATCGCAGCAGGCCCGAAGCGCCTGCGCGTCGGTCTCAAGCCTGAGGGCCGCCAGCCGGTCCGCAACGGCACCGTGCTCACCGATGCCGACAGCAAGATCGTCGGCGAAGTTACTTCCGGCGGCTTCGGCCCGTCGGTCAACCACCCGGTCGCCATGGGCTATGTCGAAGCCGACCTCGCCCGGATCGGCACCACCGTTTACGCGGACGTGCGCGGCAACAAGATCCCGCTCTCCGTCCATCCACTCCCCTTCTCGCAGCATCGCTACCGCAAAGGATAAATTTCCCATGGCAACGACCTACTACACCGAAGATCACGAGTGGCTGCGCGTCGAGGGCGGCATCGCCACGGTCGGCATCACCGACTATGCGCAGGAGCAGCTCGGCGACCTCGTCTTCGTCGAGCTTCCGGAAGTCGGCCGCACCATCTCCAAGGGCGATGCGACGGTCGTCGTCGAGTCCGTCAAGGCGGCATCCGACGTCTACGCGCCGGTCGACGGCGAGATCCTCGAGGTCAACCAGGCCCTGTCGTCCGAGCCCGCGCTCGTCAACTCCGCCCCCACCGGCGACGGCTGGCTCTGGAAGATGAAGCTTGCCGACGAAAGCCAGCTCGAAGGTCTGCTGGACGAGGCGGGCTACAACGCCCTGATCGGATAGGACAACGAGATGACTGAAGTACACTCCGCATTTGCGGACCGGCATGTCGGACCGAATGCCGCCGATGTGCGCACCATGCTGGCAACGCTCGGCGTCCCGTCGCTCGAGACGCTGATCAGCCAGACGGTGCCGCAGTCGATCCGGCTCGACCGTCCGCTGAACCTGCCGGCCCCTGCCTCCGAGGCCGAGGCCCTCGCCGAGCTCTCGGAAAAGATGGGCCGCAACAAGGTCCTGAAGAGCTTCATTGGCGCCGGCTACTACGGCGTCAACGTGCCGCCGGTGATCCAGCGCAACATGTTCGAGAACCCGGCCTGGTACACAGCCTACACGCCGTACCAGTCGGAGATCAGCCAGGGCCGCCTCGAACTGCTGTTCAACTTCCAGACGCTGGTGAGCGAGCTGACCGGCCTGCCGGTCGCCTCCGCCTCGCTGCTCGACGAGGCGACCGCCGTTGCCGAAGCCATCGGCATCGCCTGGCGCCACCACCGCTCCAAGCGCAACGACGTTGTGCTCGCCGGCGAGTTGCACCCCCAGGTGCTCGACGTCGTCAACACCCGCTCCGAGCCGCTCGGCATCAAGGTCGGTGCCGACGAGATCGGTGCGGAGACCGCGACGGTCGTCGTGCCGTGGCCGGACACCTACGGCGTCTTCGGCGACCACAAGGACACCATCGCCAAGGCCAAGGCGGCCGGCGCGCTGGTCATCTTCGTCGCTGATCCACTAGCGCTCACCATCACTGACTCGCCCGCCTCGCTCGGCGCCGACATCGCCGTCGGCTCGATGCAGCGCTATGGCGTGCCGATGGGCTTTGGCGGCCCGCACGCCGCCTACTGCGCGGTTTCGGATGCGCTGACGCGCTTGATGCCTGGCCGTCTCGTCGGCCAGTCGACCGACGCGCACGGCCGTCCGGGCTATCGCCTCGCACTGCAGACCCGCGAGCAGCACATCCGCCGCGACAAGGCGACCTCGAACATCTGCACCGCGCAGGCTCTGCTCGCCAACATGGCGACGGCTTATGCGATCTGGCACGGTCCCGAAGGGCTGCAGGCAATCGCCCGCCGCATCAACGGCCTTGCCTCGCGCCTCGCCTCCGCGCTCGGCATCGACGCGCCGCTGTTCGATACGGTGACAGTCTCCGTACCGGGCAAGGCAAAGGCAATCGCCGCCGAGGCCGAGAGCAAGGGCCTCTTGCTGCGCGTGATCGACGAGAACCGCCTCGGCATCTCGTTCGACGAGACCTCGACCGAGGGCGACCTCGAGACGATCGCGGGCCTGTTCGGCGTCACCGTTCCGGAAGAGGCTGCGTCGACCGTGCCGGGCAAGCCGCGCGGCAAGGATTTCCTGACGCAGCCGATGTTCCATGAGCATCGCTCCGAGACCGAAATGATGCGCCTGCTTCGCCGTCTCGCAGACAAGGACCTCGCGCTTGACCGCGCGATGATCCCGCTCGGCTCGTGCACGATGAAGCTGAACGCTGCGGCGGAAATGATGCCGGTCAGCTGGCAGACCGTCGGTGGCCTGCACCCGCAGGTTCCGGCCGAGCACGCTGCCGGCTACAAGGCGATGACCGACGAGCTGGAAAGCTGGCTCGCCGAGATCACCGGCTTCGACGCGGTCTCGCTGCAGCCGAATGCGGGCAGCCAAGGCGAATATGCCGGCCTCCTCGCGATCCGCCGCTACCACCTGTCGCGCGGTGACGCGAACCGCACGGTCTGCCTCATCCCGTCATCGGCGCACGGCACCAACCCGGCAAGTGCAGCGATGGCCGGCATGGAAGTCGTGGTGGTCAAGTGCACCGAGGCCGGCGACATCAATGTCGACGACCTCAAGGCCAAGGCCGAGCAGTATGCCGACCGCCTCGCGGCGCTGATGGTCACCTACCCCTCCACGCATGGCGTGTTCGAGGAGTCCATCCGCGACATGTGCGCGATCGTGCACCAGTACGGCGGCCAGGTCTATTTCGACGGCGCCAACCTCAACGCGCTGGTCGGCCTCGCCCGCCCGGGTGATCTCGGTGCCGACGTCTGCCACATGAACCTGCACAAGACGTTCTGCATCCCGCACGGCGGTGGCGGCCCCGGCGTCGGCCCGATCGGCGTCAAGTCGCACCTTGCGCCTTACGTTCCGGGCCACGTCTCGCTCGGCTCCGACCATGCGGTATCGGCCTCGGCGTTCGGTTCGGCCTCGATCCTGCCGATCACCTGGATGTACATCCGCATGATGGGTGCGTCGGGCCTCAAGCGCGCGACCGAGACGGCGATCCTTAACGCCAACTACATCGCCGAGCGCCTGAAGGGCTACTATCCGACCCTCTACGCGGGCCGGAACGGCCGCGTGGCACATGAGTGCATCCTCGACACCCGCGTCCTCAAGGACACGGCCGGCATCGGCGTCGAGGACATCGCCAAGCGCCTGATCGACTACGGCTTCCACGCGCCGACCATGTCATGGCCGGTCGCGGGCACGCTGATGGTCGAGCCGACCGAGAGCGAGCCGAAGTCGGAGATCGACCGCTTCTGCGACGCAATGATCGGCATCGCGCAGGAAGCCACCAAGGTTGCGGACGGCACCTGGCCGAAGGATGACAATCCGCTGATCAACGCGCCGCACACCGCTGCCGAGGTGATGGCCGACGAGTGGACGCACCCCTACTCGCGCCAGGTTGCCGCCTTCCCGGATGGCAAGTCGGACTTCTCAGTCAAGTACTGGCCGCCGGTCTCGCGCGTCGACAATGTCGGCGGCGACCGAAACCTGGTCTGCGCCTGCCCTCCTGTTGAGGCATTGGCGAGCTAAGATCGAGGGGCGCCTGTGGAAGCGGGCGCCCTTCTTCTTTCCGGTGGGTCAATTGCGAGACCACGCGGCCGCGCCGGAATCTTGCCTCTATTGTCTGGATAAACCAGCCTCGCACCCCGAACGGAACAAGAACCCGCTTCGCGTTTGCGCCGGAAGCGTGTCAATATCACGCGTGATTCGCAGCCTAGCCGACGTCAGGTTTTCATGGACGATCAAGACCTTTTCTCCAGCATCGCCAGCCCGCAGCCCGCAGCAAAGGCTGCAGATCTGACGGCGCCGACGAAGCCGGCGTCGCAGCCAGCGCCCGCGCCGCGCAACGGAGAGGACGGCTACAGCGCTGCCGACATCGAGGTTTTGGAAGGCCTTGAGCCGGTCCGCCGCCGTCCCGGCATGTATATTGGCGGTACCGACGAGAAGGCGCTGCACCACCTCTTCGCGGAAGTCATCGACAACTCGATGGACGAGGCGGTCGCGGGCCACGCGACCTTCATCGAGGTCGAGCTGGACGCGGAAGGCTATCTGACAGTCACCGACAACGGCCGCGGTATCCCGGTCGACCCGCACCCGAAATTCGTCAACAAGTCGGCGCTCGAGGTCATCATGACCACGCTGCACGCCGGCGGCAAATTCGACTCCAAGGTCTACGAGACCTCGGGCGGCCTGCACGGCGTTGGCGTCTCGGTGGTCAACGCGCTGTCCGATTCGCTTGAGGTCGAGGTTGCGCGCGGCCGCAAACTCTACCGGCAGCGCTTCTCACGCGGTATCCCGCAGGGCCCGCTGGAGCTGCTCGGCGAGGTCCACAACCGCCGCGGCACCAAGGTTCGCTTCCATCCGGATGCGCAGATCTTCGGCAAGGACGCAAAATTCGAGCCGGCGCGCCTATTCAAGATGGCGCGCTCCAAGGCATACCTGTTCGGCGGCGTCGAGATCCGCTGGTCGTGCGCGCCGGAGCTGATCACCGGAAAGGACGACACGCCGACCAAGGCCGTGTTCCACTTCCCGGGCGGTCTCAAGGACTACCTCGCCGCCACGCTGGGCAAGGAATACCAGGTCACGCGCGACATCTTCGCCGGCAAGACCGAAAAGCAGGGCGGCCACGGCGCCGTCGAATGGGCCGTGTCGTGGTTCGGCGGCGACGGCTTCATCAACTCCTACTGCAACACGATTCCGACTCCGGAAGGCGGCACGCACGAGCTCGGCTTCCGCAACGTGCTGCTGCGTGGCCTGAAGGCCTATGGCGAGCTGATCGGCAACAAGCGCGCCTCGATCATCACCAGCGACGACGTGATGATCTCGGCCGCCGCCATGCTGTCCGTTTTCATCCGCGAGCCGGAGTTCGTTGGCCAGACCAAGGACCGCCTCGCGACGGTCGAGGCACAGCGCATCGTCGACAACGCCGTGCGCGACGCGTTCGACCACTGGCTGGCCGACAACCCGCAAGAATCGTCGAAGCTGCTCGACTGGGTCATTGCCCGCGCCGACGAGCGCCTGAAGCGCCGCCAGGAAAAGGAAGTCAGCCGCAAGACCGCGGTGCGCAAGCTGCGCCTGCCAGGCAAGCTGGCGGACTGCACCCAGACGGCGGCCCAGGGCGCTGAACTCTTCATCGTCGAGGGTGACTCGGCAGGCGGCTCGGCCAAGCAGGCGCGCGACCGCGCGAGCCAAGCGGTGCTGCCGCTGCGCGGCAAGATCCTCAACGTTGCCAGCGCCGGCGCCGACAAGCTCGCCAGCAACCAGCAGATCGCTGACCTGATCCAGGCGCTCGGCTGCGGCACGCGCTCGAAATACCGCGAGGAAGACCTGCGCTACGACCGCATCATCATCATGACCGACGCGGACGTCGACGGTGCCCACATCGCAACGCTGCTGATCACCTTCTTCTACCGTGAGATGCCGCAGCTGATCCGCAACGGCCATCTCTACATGGCCGTGCCCCCGCTCTACCGCATTAGCCAGGGCGGCAAGGTTGCCTACGCCCGCGATGACTCCCACAAGGAAGAGCTGCTGCGCACCGAGTTCACCGGCCGCGGCAAGATCGAGATCGGCCGCTTCAAGGGTCTCGGCGAGATGATGGCGAGCCAGCTCAAGGAAACGACGATGGAGAAGGGCAAGCGAACCCTGCTCCGCGTCGAGATCAGCGAAGACGCCAACGCTACCAAGGACTCGGTCGAGGCGCTGATGGGCTCGAAGCCGGAACTGCGCTTCCGCTTCATCCAGGAGCGCGCCGAGTTCGTCGAAGAACTGGATATCTAAGTCTGATAGGTCTGGTGCCCGACAGAACTGTCGGGCGCTGTTGCTTCATTTAAGCCGCAGCAATCTCCAACGCGTGCGTTCGCGCGTTCTCGCGCAGCACGTCGAGATGGATCGCCTTGATCAGCGCGGCGAGCTCGCGGTCCTCTTCGGCTGGTCCTGGCTGGCCGGGCGCCGCGCCGAGATACTTCAGCATGAGCCAACTCACTTCCTGAGCACCGGCGACGCATTCGCCCTTCGCCACCTTGCGCCAGGTCTTCAGCGCGTGAACGAAGACGTTCGCAAAATTGTCGGCAAGGCCGCAGGCGCGGAACAAAGCAGCGACAGCAACGTCGCGGCCGGACGCGAGAAGCGCCCTCACCCGCGTTTCCGGGAAGCCCGAGAGTTCGATCAGAACCGAGCCGAGGAAATCGATCTTGCCGTGCGCGACGACCCGCACGAGGAAACCCGGCGTCAGGTCACCGCGCAGACGCAGGTGACCGATCAGCGCTTCGTGCTCAGCCGGATCCGTGCGGTCAATCACCATCAGTGATGCACGCGTGCAGGCATCGCGGGTGACATGCTCAGCGCGCGCCTGCCCCATCAGCGCCAGCACCAGCGGCGACTTGCTGAGCGCGGCGCCAACGAACATCAGAAGCAGGTGACGGCAGTCGCCCGGCAACCGAGGATCGGCCAGCAGCAATTCGCGCAGCCGGGCATCCTCGCCATGGCGCTCCGCTATTCGGCGGAAGGACAGGCTCGCGATCTGCGCACCGCCATTCTGCAGCAGCGCTGCGCAGGCTTCCACCTCACCGACTTCGGCAATTGCGGCCGCGACGCCCATCGAGACGACCGGGCGCGAGGCAATCAGCGCCTGCAGCGTGCCGCTGGAGATAGCGACCCGGTCGATAAGATCGAGATCGGTCAGCAGCGGCGAGCGCACCAGCACATACTGGGAGACCTCCGGCTGGTCGGAGGCCAGCGCCGAGACAACCTGGATCGGTGCGTTGCGGCTCATCGACAGCGCCTCTGACAGCGCCGCCCTCACCTTCGGTGACGGGTCGTCCAGCAGCAGCGTCATCGCCGCCTCGGCGGCACAGCGGTCCTCGAACGGAAGCTCGTGCTCCACGAAGGCCCGCGCAAGCGCGGCAGCTGCTGCGGCCCTTTCGGATACGCGCGCACTGTTTAGCCACTGCAGGAATTGTCTGACGACCATCAAGCCAGCCCGCACCACTCAAACCCGCTGGCACGCTAGGCGAAAAATGGTTTACGAACGGTTCACCATAGTTGTTAAGCTGCGGGCACCGCTATCAAAGGTTGCCTCACCTGACGGAGGAGCAGAATGGCCGGACACTATCTGGAAGAATTTGAAGTCGGTCAGGTCATACGCCATCAGCTGACGCGCTCCATTACCGAGAGCGACAACATGATGTTCTCGATGATGACGATGAACCCGCAGCCGCTGCACATCGACTTCGACTATGCGGCGAAAAGCGAGTGGGGCAAGCCGCTGGTGAACTCGCTGTTCACGCTGGGGCTGATGATCGGCATCTCAGTGCACGACACCACACTCGGCACCATCGTTGCCAACCTCGGCATGACCGAAACCTCCTTCCCGCATCCGCTCTTCCATGGCGACACGATCCGCGTCGAGACGGAGATCAAGGCGGTAAGGGAATCGAAGTCAAAGCCCGACCGCGGCATCGTCGAGATGGAACACCGCGCGTACAACCAGAACGACGTTCTGGTGGCCCGCTGCCTGCGCCAGACGATGGTTTTCAAGAGGCCTGCGTGATGCGTTCACTGCTGTTCGTTCCCGCCGATTCGGAGAGGAAGCTGGAAAAGGCGCTGAGCTCCGGTGCCGACGTACTGATCCTCGACCTCGAAGATTCGGTCTCACCCGACCGCAAGGAAGGCGCGCGCGGGATGGCCGCGGAGTTCATCCCTCACGCCAAGGCGCGCGCGACGATCTTTGTGCGCGTCAACGACCTCGGCACCGGCCTGACCGACGCTGACCTTGAGGCGGTGATGCGCGCCGCCCCGCACGGCATTATGCTGCCGAAGTCGAACCACCTCGATGACGTGGCACGGCTGTCGGTGAAGATCAGGGTGCGGGAGGCGGAAAACGGCATCGCCGACGGCAGCACGACGATCATTCCGATCATCACCGAAACGCCGCTGGGCGTGCTGAACGCAGCAAGCTATGCGCGCGGCGATCCGCGCCTCGCGGGCCTCACCTGGGGCGCAGAGGACCTTTCGGCGGAGTTGGGCGCATCAGCGACGCGGCTCGAGAATGGTAGCTATACCGACCCGTTCCGCCTCGCCCGCGCGACGACGGTCTTTGCAGCTGCCGCCGCGGACGTCGCCGCGATCGACACTGTCTTCCCGAGCTTTGGTGATGAGGTCGCCTTCAGGCAGGACTGCCTTGAGAGTGCCCGCGACGGCTTTACCGCCCGCATGGCGATCCACCCGGCGCAGGTGCCTATCATCAATGCGGTGTTCACCCCGTCGCCCGAGGCAGTCGAGCAGGCCCGGCAGGTGGTCGCCGCTTTTGCGGACGCGGGCAACCCCGGTGTCGTTGCCATCGACGGCAAGATGTACGACCGCCCTCACCTGAAGCGCGCGCAGCGGCTGCTGGCGCGGGTACAGACCACTAGCTCCTAGGCGGCGCTTGGTCCGGGATCGTCCTCGCCGGGACCTGATACGATCGGCCGTCGTCTGCCGAACTGGATCGGGATGACCTTCGCTCCAGAAGCTGTTGCCGGTGAAGACGGACGCCGATAGTCTGGCGGCGTCTCGACGCTTTCGACCACGAGCTCCTCCGTGTCGTCGTCGCCAAGGTAAAGGGTAACCTGGCGCCCGACCGCCACGCCGAGAAGCGCGAGCCCGTGCAGGCTATGGATCGAAAAAGCCTCGGGCGCCCCGGACAAGACGAACGGGCCCTTGCGCCGTCCATCCACGCTGTAGGTGACGCGTGAGCCGATGGTCACAATCTCGTCTTCCAGCGCCGCCGGATCCACGACGACCGCCCGCTCAAGCTTGCTGTCAAGTAAGCTGGCGTAGACTCCGCCCGGACTGGCGAATTTCAGCCTTAGCCTACGAAGTGCCTCAAAGTCCTGTTCCGTGAGCCATACCCTTCCATCCACCGTCATATCTGCCTCCTGACAGGTGACTGTGCCCTCCGGTGCCTTTGCCAGAGCTCCCGCCTCAGCAGGAGCCCGTGCGTTATCGGCTTCAGGATCAGGCGGCCGTTTCGACAACCTGATCGACGGCGAGTACCGTCAGCCGGTGCTTGCGGCCGTCGTTGGAGGTGAAGTCGATGCTCTGGTCGACCGACAGGCCGAGCAGCGCCGTGCCGATCGGGGTGAGGATGGAAATCCTGCCCTTCTCAATGTCGGCGTCGGCCGGATAGACCAGCGTCACCGTACGCTGCTGGCCATCCTCCATCTGGTAGGTCACCATCGAGCCCATGCGAATGGTATGCGCGGGGACAGCATCGTCCTTGGCAACACGGGCGCGCTCAAGCTCGTTCAGCAGCATGTCGGCGATTTCGGGCCTGCGGTCGAGCAGGCCGTTCGCCAGCTGCGTGAGCTTTGCGTGGTCGGTCTTTCCGATGACGATCTTCGGTTTGGCCATGGGTATTCTCTTTCGATGGTAGGAATTCAAACTCTCTCGCGAATCCCGGACGACCGCTGCGCGGATGCACATCAGCGCCCCGAACAATCGGGTACTAGGTAGACGGATGCGAAATCGGTGAAATGAGGTCCACGCTCCCCGGTCTCGGGGGGGGTAGCCGAGCCGGGGTGACTATCCCGCGATCGGGAACGGTCTGAAAAGCCGGTTATGCTTGCGCGTGTTCATGCCGCTAAGGTTGGTTCAAACAGGAAAGAAGTCAACCCCGGTCGCCAAAATGGCGTCTAATCCTTCCAGCGCGGGCGCGTACGCTGAAATACTTGCTTGACGTTGGAAAAGTCGAGATAGCCGAGTCGGGCAACGTTTCCAGCCTTCACCACGTCGAACATCCCGTCCGTCAAAGCATCGTCGGAGATGTACACGCCGACGACCTGGCCGATGATCATGTAACGGCTGGTTGGATCACCGTTCAGATCTTTTGGGCTGAGGATTTCGGTTACCTTGCACTCGAGGGCAGCGTGTGCCTCGCGAACCCTCGGCGGACGCACGAGCCGCGACGGTTCGGGGGTAAGCCCCGCATAGTCGAACTCCGAAACACCATGCGGCGCGTCGACCGAAGAGGCGTTCATCTGCTCGATCAGGTCGCTGGAGACGAGATTGGCGACGAACTCGCCGGTCTCCAGCGCATTGGTGTAGCTGTCCTTCGCCCCCTCCGAGCAGAACATGACGAGGTGCGGGTTGGTGCCCAGCGCGTTGAAGAACGAATAGGGCGCAAGATTCAGCGAACCGTCCTTCGCCTGGGTCGAAATCCAGCCGATCGGGCGCGGCGCCACGAGCGCCTTGAACGGGTCATGCGGAAGGCCGTGGCCCTTGGAGGGTTCGTAGAACATCAGCTCATCCTTCGTAGGGGCCCGAATATTCGGAAACCAGCGAATCAAGGTTCGGGCGCGGCCGCTGCTGCGGCTGGCCGCTGAACGTACCAATATGCACAAACCCGACGACGCGTTCCTCGGGCGCAAGGCCGAGAATGCGCCGGCCTTCCTCATCGTCCGAATACCAGTTGGTGATCCAGTTGGTCGAATAGCCGAGGGCATTGGCCGCAAGGACCAGATTCATCGCGGCGGCGCCGCCCGAGAGGAACATCTCCCACTGCGGCACCTTGGGATGCTCGCGCGGCACTGAGACGACTCCGATAACGAGCGGCGCGCGAGAAAACCGCGTGCGTTCCTGCTCCTGCCGCGCTTCGCTGAGGTCCGGCTCGCGCTTCAGGGCGAGCTCTACAAGCTTCTCGCCGACCAGTTCCCTCGCCTCCCCGCGAAAGATGATGAACCGCCATGGAGCGAGGCGGCCATGATCAGGAACGCGCGAAGCGGCGGTCAGGATGGTGCGGATCTCTTCGTCGGAGGGTGCCGGTTCCTTGAGTTCCTGGACGGGAGCGGAACAACGGTTCAGCAGCAATTCAATTGCGGGATTCGACAAGACTGCCCCTTCATGTATGTCCGGGACACTGGATGTGCCCGGCAGCTCTTTGCACGTGTGAAGTTTTCGCCTTGAAATTGCCACCCGTATGCGGTCCAAAGCAAGGCATGAGAGGGGTGGTATCCAGTCTGTTCACGCTTGCCGCCGCGGTCGCCCTGTTTGGAGCCACCGCCGCGACAGCGCAGGATTTCGTCCAGCAAGGGACGACGATCGATGGTCTGCGCCTGCCTGGTTTGTCCACCTACGCCCCGCCCTCCAGCAGCGCACCACTTGCGCAGCAGGGTCTCGGCGAGGTCAAGCTGACCGCGCTGATGACGGAGGACGGCAAGGAAATCACCCGCGGAATTGTTTGGCGAGTATTCAGCCCCCAGGCCGGCGAAGATGGAAAGCTGCCACTGGTTGCTTCGGCACAGGGCGGCTCCAGTACTTTTCACCTTGAACCGGGCAGCTACCTCGTCCATGCCTCCTTCGGCCGCGCCGGTGCCACCAAGCGCATTACGGTCGGTGCCAACTCTAAGACCGAAACCGTCGTCCTCGATGCGGGCGGCATGAAGCTTGACGCCATTCTCGCCGGTGGCATGCGCATCCCCAACGGCAAGCTGAGCTTTTCCATCTACGAGGCCGAGACGGACGCCAATGGCGATCGCGCGCTGATCGCGCCGCAGGTCAAGCCGAATACCGTCGTGCGCCTCAAGTCGGGGACCTATCACGTCGTTTCAACCTACGGCGACGTCAACGCCGTCATCCGCTCCGACATCATTGTCGAAGCTGGCAAGCTGACCGAAGCGACGGTTGAGCACCGCGCCGCGGAAGTGACGCTGAAGCTGGTCCGCGAAAAGGGCGGCGAGGCGATCGCTGACACGTCCTGGGTCGTGCTGTCGGACGCGGGCGATATCGTGCGTGAAAGCGTCGGCGCTTTCTCTTCGCTGGTGCTGGCCGAAGGCGACTACGCGGTGGTCGCGAAGAATCGCGACAAGATCTACCAGCGCGACTTTACCGTCGTTGCCGGCCGCAATCAGGATGTCGAGGTCCTGATCTCCGAGGCCGAAACGGATCCGGCGGCTGACTAAGCCAGCCGCCGGTCTTCATTTCCTGATCAGATTGCCGCTGCAGCAGCCCGGGCGCGCTTGATGTCCGGAGGCGTTGCCTCGTCCACCAGCATCGCGATCGTGGCTTCGAGCGTGCTCGACTCCTGGTCACGCGAGCCGAGGCGGCGGATGTTCACCGTGCCCTCTTCCGCCTCACGGCGGCCGCAAACGAGAATGACCGGCACCTTGGCCAGCGAGTGCTCGCGGACCTTGTAGTTGATCTTCTCGTTACGAAGGTCCGCTTCGGCGGCAAGGCCGGCGGCACGCAGCTTGGCGACGACGCGCGAAGCGTACTCGTCGGCGTCCGAGGTGATCGTCGCGACAACCACCTGCACCGGCGCCAGCCAAAGCGGGAAGTGACCCGAGAAGTTCTCGATCAGGATGCCAAGGAAGCGCTCCATCGAGCCGCAGATCGCGCGGTGAACCATCACCGGCTGCTTTTTCTCAGAGTCGGCACCGATGTAGAACGCGCCGAAGCGCTCCGGCAGATTGAAGTCGACCTGAGTCGTGCCGCACTGCCACTCACGGCCGATGGCGTCCTTCAGCGTGTACTCGAACTTCGGACCGTAGAACGCCCCCTCGCCGGGCAGGATGCCGGTCTTGATGCGGCCGCCCGACTGCTCCTCGATCTGCTTGAGGACGCGGGTCATGATCTCCTCGGCGTGATCCCAGTTCTCATCAGAGCCGACGCGCTTCTCGGGACGCGTCGACAGCTTGACGACGATCTCCTCAAAGCCGAAGTCCTGGTAGACCGACAGGATCAACTCGTTGATCTTGAGGCACTCCTCGGCGAGCTGCTCTTCCGTACAGAAGATGTGCGCATCGTCCTGCGTGAAGCCGCGCACGCGCATCAGGCCGTGCAGCGCGCCCGAGGGCTCGTAGCGGTGAACAGTCCCGAATTCAGCAAGGCGGATCGGCAGTTCGCGATACGACTTAAGACCGTGCTTGAAGATCTGGACGTGGCCCGGGCAGTTCATCGGCTTGAGAGCGAAGATGCGCTTGTCCTCGGCTTCCTCACCCGCCGACTGCACGGCGAACATGTTCTCCTTGTACCAGCCCCAGTGACCCGAGGTCTCCCACAAGCCGTGGTCGAGCACCTGCGGTGCGTTGACCTCCTGATAGTCGGCGGCAAGGCGGCGTCGCATGTAGGCGACCAGCGTCTGGAACATCTTCCAGCCCTTCGCGTGCCAGAACACGACGCCCGGCCCCTCCTCCTGGAAGTGGAACAGGTCCATCTCACGGCCCAGGCGGCGATGGTCGCGCTTCTCAGCCTCTTCAAGCATGTGCAGGTACTGGTCGAGCTGCTCCTGCGTCGCCCAAGCCGTGCCGTAGATGCGGGTCAGCATCGGATTGTTGGAGTCACCGCGCCAGTAGGCGCCCGCGACTTTCATCAGCTTGAAAGCGTTGCCGATCTGGCCGGTCGAGGCCATGTGCGGGCCGCGGCACAGGTCGAACCAGTCGCCCTGGCGGTAGATCTTGATGTCCTGGTCTTCCGGGATCGCGTCGACGAGTTCGACCTTGTAGGCCTCGCCCTTCTCGGCGAACACCTTCTTGGCCTCGTCGCGCGACCAGACTTCCTTGGTGAACGGCTTGTTGCGCTGGATGATCTCCCGCATCTTCTTCTCGATGGCGGCGAAGTCGTCCGGCGTGAACGGCTCGTTGCGTGCGAAGTCGTAATAGAAGCCGTTCTCGATCACCGGGCCGATGGTGACCTGGGTGCCCGGCCACAGCTCCTGGACCGCCTCGGCGAGCACGTGCGCCGCGTCATGGCGGATCAGTTCGAGCGCGCGCGGATCGTCGCGCGTCACGATTTCGACCTTGCCCGAGTTGCCGAGCGGGTCGGACAGGTCACGCAGCGTGCCGTCGACGGCGTAGGCCACGGCCTTTTTCGCCAGGGACTTGGAGATGGATTCGGCCAGCTCGGCGCCGGTCATCGCCGCGTCGTATTCGCGGACGGAACCATCGGGAAATGTAAGGGAAACGGAAGCCATCGAAATTCTCCTATCCAGTCCCGCCTACGAACGCGGGTGGCCTCAAGATTTATCGTGGCGCGCAAAGCCGGCTGCCACGCGGCGGCACACATAACCGCCCTGACCGGATAGGTAAAGGGCCCGCGCCTTGCGGCGCGGGCCCTGAACTTGCTGATTAGGCCGGTTAGGCGACGCTGATGTCTTCGACAGGAGCGTCCGGACCATTCTTCTTGATCGACTCGATCGCGTTCTGAGCGCTCGCCTTCGACTTGTAGCCTTCGGTCGAGAACATGATCTCGCTGTTGTACTTGAAGCGAACTCGATATTCGCCGGCCTTGTCCTTGTAGATTTCGAACTTGTGCATGGACCCCTCCAAATTGCGCGAGTGCGAGAGGCCGTCAGGTTGCTTCGTTCACCCCCGACACGTCAAGCTTCATCAACCACTGACAGTCAGCATTCACGATGCGACGGGGGTTTTTCCCGAGGAAATCGCCCAGTAACGCCACGGCAGGTACCAGACGAAGCGGCTGTCGAGCGTTTCAGGAACAAGATCAATCCCGTGCGTTCCGCCGGGTCCGCAGCGCATCACCCTGAACAACCCCATGAAGCCGCCAGCCCACAGGCCGTGCCGTGCGATCGCCTCATAGGCATATTCCGAGCAGGTTGGGAAATGCCGACAGGAATTGCCGATGAAGCCCGACAGCGTCAGCTGGTACAGGCGCACGAACGCGGTGCCGATGAGCCGTCCCGGCGTCCTGCGCCAGGGACCGTCCCAGTTCCGGCCGCGCCGTGCGGGCTTTTTCGCATCCTGCTTCAAGTACACCTCAAGAGAACAATCCGTTCAGCGTCACGCATTTGAACGGCGCCGTGAAACCTTTAATTGTGAACCAACGCAACGGAAAGCCACGCCGTTCGGGCGCGGCCAAAGGATCTTATCATGACCGACAGTGTTGAACTCGGCCTCGATACGTTCGGCGACGTCACCGTCGACGAAAACGGCAAGCTGAAGCACCATGCTCAGGTGCTGCGCGACGTTGTCGAACAGGGCGTGCTCGCTGATCAGGTTGGCATCGACTTCATCGGCCTCGGCGAGCATCATCGCGACGATTTCGCGATCTCCTCGCCGGAGGTGGTTCTCTCCGCGATCGCTGCGCGAACCAGTCGGATCCGCCTGGGTTCGGCCGTTACCGTGCTATCCTCCGACGAGCCGGTCCGCGTCTTCCAGCGGTTCTCGACGCTCAATGCCATTTCGAACGGCCGTGCCGAGGTCATCCTCGGCCGCGGCTCTTTCACCGAGTCGTTCCCGCTCTTCGGCTACAATCTCAACGACTATGAGACGCTGTTTTCCGAAAAGCTCGACCTCTTCGCAGGCCTGTTGAAGGGCGGTCCAGTGACGTGGCAAGGGACGGTGCGCCCGCCTCTGCGCGACCAGATGGTCTACCCGCCGATCGAGAACGGTTCGCTCAAGACCTGGGTCGGCGTCGGTGGCAGCCCGGAATCCGTGGTCCGTGCCGTGAACTACGGCCTGCCGATGATGCTTGCGATCATCGGCGGTGACCCGAAGCGTTTCCTGCCTTTCATCGACCTCTACCATCGCGCGGTCGAGCAGCTCGGCGGCGAGGTACAGCCGCTCGGCGTTCATTCGCCCGGCCACGTGGCCGAAACTGACGAACAGGCGCTGGAAGAACTCTGGCCCGGCTACGAGATGCTGCACAACCGTATCGGCGGCGAGCGCGGCTGGGGCCGGATCACGAAGGACCGGATGAAGATGGAGGCCGATATGGGCTCGCTCTATGTCGGCTCGCCGGAGACGGTCGCGAAGAAGATCGCGAGCACGATCAAGACGCTCGGCATCCATCGCTTCGACATGAAATATGCGTCTGGCCCGATGCCGCATCCGACGCTCATGAAGAGCATCGAACTCTACGGCACGAAAGTCATGCCGATGGTGAAGGACATCCTCGCTCAGGGATGACGGGATGAAGAGGCGGCTCAGGCCGCCTCGCCTGCCCGCTTCTTCTCGACCTGGCCGATCGCATCGACAACAGCGTCGAAGGTAAGCATCGTGGAGGCATGACGCGCCTTGTAGTCGCGAACCGGCTCCAGATATTTGAGGTCCGCGAAGCGGCCCTCCGGCGGCGCGCCGTTCTCCTTCAGCATCTTCAGCATCGCCTCGCGCACCGCGCGAAGTTCATCCGCCGTCGCGCCGACAACGTTCTGCGCCATGATTGAGGACGACGCCTGGCCAAGCGCGCAGGCCTTTACTTCATGGGCGAAGTCGACAATGACCTCCCCCTCCATCCGGATGTCCACGGTTACAGTGGAGCCACACAGTTTTGAGTGCGCCGTGGCTGTCGCATCCGGAGCTTGGAGGCGGCCAATGCGGCCGATATTCCCTGCAAAGCCAAGGATTTTCGCGTTATAGACTTCGTCGATCATGGCTTTCGCCCTTGTGGCCAGGAAGACGGATTGTTTACTCCATACCGGTCTTCCAAATCGTATTCTACCTGCATATATAATGGCCGGACGCCGCGAGCGACAAGCAAGCCTGTCGCTTGAGGTAGGAATGCACGCCGCTTCCCGGGATGTGGATGTTCCCCGTGAATGGCTGTGGTCCGTTTAACTCGTCCCTTCCTCGAAAGGGACTACGGGAGACACCTTTCATGGACGCGATCGTCAAGAACTTCCCGCCGCGTGCGGAAAACCCGAAGCATTCTGAGCCGGCACCGACCCAGGCCGAAGTCGAAGCCGCCGTGCGCACGCTCCTTCGCTGGACCGGCGACAACCCTGATCGCGAGGGCCTGATCGACACGCCGAAGCGTGTGGCCAAGGCATATCGCGAGATGTTCTCCGGCTATACTCAGGACGCGGCCGAAGAGCTCGGCCGCACCTTCGAGGAAGTCGAGGGCTACAACGACCTCGTCCTGGTTCGTGACATCCAGTTCCACTCGCACTGCGAGCACCACATGGTGCCGATCATCGGCCGCGCCCATGTCGGTTACCTGCCCGACGGCAAGGTGGTGGGTCTCTCCAAGATCGCCCGCGTAGTCGACATCTTCGCGCATCGCCTGCAGACGCAGGAAGCGATGACCGCACAGATCGCTGGCGTGATCCAGGACGTCCTCAACCCACGTGGCGTTGCCATCATGATCGAGGCCGAGCACATGTGCATGGCCATGCGCGGCATCCGCAAGCAGGGCTCAACCACGCTGACCACAACATTCACCGGCGCGTTCCAGGACGATCCCCAGGAGCAGGCGCGCTTCATGATGATGCTGCGCGCCGGCACCGGCCGCTAATCTTCCCGGGACAGATCATGGAATTCACCGCGCCTTCGAGCGACAAGTCCGTTCTTGAGGAAGGCAAGCTCTTCTCGCCGCGCTTCGACCGTGACGGGCTCGTGACCGCCGTCGTTACCGACGCGGCCGACGGGACGCTGCTGATGGTCGCGCACATGAACGCGGAAGCGCTGGCAAAAACGCTCGAGACCGGGATCGCGCACTATTGGTCGCGCTCCCGCAAAAGCCTCTGGAAGAAGGGGGAGACCTCCGGCAACCTCCAGCATGTGGTCGAGATGCGTACCGATTGCGACCAGGATGCGGTATGGCTGAAAGTAGAAGTCGCCGGTCACGACGCAACCTGTCACACTGGGCGGCGTTCCTGTTTCTACAGGATCGTGGTGGCAGAAGATGGGACGGCAATACTTTCAGACGACGGTCAGCCGGCCAAGTTTGATCCAGAAGGTGTCTACGGCAACTAGCCGCGTCGCCTTCCCCTCCTATTCATCATTTCGATACAACCTGCGACCTATATTGCGCGCAGGAGGAGGGAGCCATGACGATGCTTGACTGGGCTGCACTGCGGAGCAGCAAACAGGACCCGACGAACGGCGAGGATCAGCCGCCCGCCGCACCGGAAGAGCCGTCTCCAACTCCCCGCAAAAAATCCCCGATCGCACTGGCGCTTGGCGGCGGCGCGGCGCGCGGCTGGGCACATATCGGCGTCCTGCGCGCCCTCGACGAGGCCGGCATCGAGATCAGCATGATCGCCGGTACTTCGATCGGCGCCCTCGTCGGCGGCTGCTACCTCGCCGGCAAGCTGGATGAACTCGAGGAATTTGCCCGCTCGCTCACCAAGCGCCGCATCTTTGGCCTGCTCGACCTGCGCCTCGGCGGCAACGGCCTGCTGGGCGGCATGAAGCTGACGCAGAAGATGCAGCAGCATCTCGAAGGGATCACCTTCGCCGACCTGCCGAAGCCGTTCGTCTGTGTTGCGACGGAAATCCGTACTGGCCACGAGGTTTGGCTGTCGGGCGGCTCGATCATCACCGCGATGCGGGCATCCTATGCACTGCCGGGCGTGTTCGAGCCGGTGACCTGCAATCGCCGGGTGCTGGTCGATGGCGCGCTGGTCAATCCGGTGCCGGTGTCGGTCTGCCGTGCCTACGAACAGACCCGCGTCGTGGCTGTGAACCTTCACTACGACCTTTTCGGTCGCGCCGCGGTCATCAAGCACAGCGCCGATGATAAGAACCCCGAGGATGGCGCGGAGCTCGTTTTGGATCGCGGCCCGAGCGAGCGCGACGTGCGTCTCGGCATCACCGGTGTCATGGTCGAGGCCTTCAACATCATTCAGGACCGCATCTCGCGCGCCCGCATGGCAGGCGACCCGCCGGACCTATCTCTGCTGCCCAAGCTCGGCCACATCGGCCTTACCGAGTTCTACCGCGCTGACGAGGCAATCCGGATCGGTTACGAGACGACCAAGAGTCAGCTTGCCGAGCTTGAACGCCTCCAAACTGTAATCACCTGAAACCAAACGGGTATTCGGTTCCTCTCCGAGCGTCACCACACGCGTCGCTTGTGCCGGGCTGCTCCCGCCCTTTTCTGACCATTTTCCCGCCTTAATTCGATTTTAGCCGTGATGTTGCGTAACAGCTTACGATTCGTTACCTCTGTGTTTCTGGGACGGGCAAACCTGCGGATCTGGGCTGTTAGACGTAGGCGTGTCGCGGCACGCGCAGTTCCTGGAAGGGGTTCGGTTTGAAAGTAGAGGACTCGCGCTACGCACGCGCCGGCAGGCGCGTTATTCTCTCGACGCTGGCGTCGATCCTCCTTGCATCCTGCACGACGAGCGGTTCTGACGAGTTCATGGGCTTTTCGCCCACTGCAGCTTCCTCCCTGGCCGCAGCCGAACAAACTGTCGCGCTGAGCGCACCTGAACTTCCTTCCGCCGACGCTCCGGCACCAGTCTCCGCCTTTGTCCAGGAAGAAGGCGACCCGAACCTTCCCGACACCGTTGCAGCAGCTCCGGGCCTCCGTCCGGTCCTTTCCGCTGGCGGTCCGGTTTCCCAGCTGCAGGAAACGACGCTGCAGCAGCAGGCAGAGGCTCTCGCTGCGCAGCAGCAGGTTCAGCAGCAGATCGTGACGGCGGCGCTCGCGCCGCAACAGGCACCACCAACTGCAGCCGAATCGCAGACGCAGACTGTTCCCGTTCCGGCGCCCTCGCCTGCAGCCGCTGCAGCGCCGGCACCTGCGGCCGAATCAGTACCCGCGGCGCGCCCGGAGGCAGAGGCGCCCGCAACGGCAACCGCCTTCATCGCTCCTACCGAACCACCGAAGAAACGTGGCCTGTTCGCCTCGCTCTTCGGCAACCAGCAACAGCAGTCGGCGCCGCAGCCGCTCATTCCGCAAGCAGCAGCACCTGCACCTTCCGAGGCGCCCAAGGCGCCAGCCGCGGCTCCTGAACCAAAGCCCCGCCCGATGATTCAGCTCGCCTCGAACGGCAATAGCAAGCCTGCGAAGGCGAGTGGGGCTGGCGAAAATGCCCTCCCCGGCGTTCGAACCAATTCTCTCTTCGAAATTTCCCGCCGCTCCGGCGCAGACGAAAGCGACGACATCGACGTTTATGAGGATGAGGAAGCTCCGGTGCAGGTAGCCTCGGCAGCCGGCCTCGCGCGACTCGCACCCAACGGCCTGCTGCGCCAGACCGACCACGTCGACGTCGCCTGCCTGAAACCTTCGCTGGTGCGCACGCTGAAGGCGATCGAGAATCACTTCGGCCGCAAGGTCGTCGTCACCTCCGGCTACCGCAACCCGGCACGCAACGCGAAGGCCCGTGGCGCGAGGAACTCGCTGCACATGTACTGCGCCGCAGCTGACGTGAAGGTCGAAGGCGTCAGCAAGGCGCAACTTGCTGCTTTTGCTCGCTCAATGCCCGGCCGCGGCGGCGTTGGCACCTACTGCCACACCGACGCCGTGCACATTGACGTAGGCCCGGAACGCGACTGGAACTGGCGCTGCCGGCGCCGCAAATAATTTTTCGCGGGAAGGGTGTGAAAAAGTTCTCCTTCCCGTGAAAGAGGGGGTTGCACTCCGCGAGGATGCCCCATATAAGCCCTCTCGTAACTGGCCCGCGCCCATCGTCTAGCGGTTAGGACGGCGCCCTTTCACGGCGCAAACAGGGGTTCGATTCCCCTTGGGCGTACCAGTTTCCCTCCCTTAAAAATTTGGTTCTGCATCACTGACCGAGCTTCCGTGTGCATTTCGCATCGGATGACGATCTGGCGGCAACATCACGCTCCGCATAGCCTTTCTGTCTGCGTCTCCCAGCATCACTGACTCACCGAATGCGTCAGTGATGCCGAGTCGAGCTTCGGCTTGTTCAGCTTCACCTTCACGACGTCGCCGGGCATTAAAGGTGTCGATTCCTCCGCTTCGAATTCGACCGACTGACCGTTTTCCAACCGCACAATCGTCATCGACACCTGCGGCTCGTCGAGCGCCGGCCCCTTCTTCGCCAACAGCTCGAGCAGCAGCTTTTGCGACGTCTCGCGCTTCAGCAGCATCTGCTCCAGCGATGCGCGTTGCTGCTGCAGTTCAGAGGCGATCTCCGTCTTGCGGCGATCATGCAGGCCATCAAGGCTCCGTGTCGCTTCCGCGACGCCCTGCCGGGCACGCATGATAGCTGTCACCTGATCGAGGCGGTCGGCACGATGTGAGGTTAGCGCCCGTTCGAGATCGGACTGGCGCGACGCAATCGCGATTCCCTTCTCGACGAGCGTCGTAACGCCCTTGAGTTCCCGTTCCGCGGCGGCGATGGCCTGATCGGACGCCACGATCTTCTGCTCGAGTACGCCAATCTCCGCATGCAGAAGCTCCCGCAACTCATTGAGCGACTTCGTCTGCCGCTCGAGTTCATTGGCGCGGGTCTGCATGATCATCCGCTCATGGGCCTGGACCTCCTCGGCGAGGGCCTGGTCTTGCGGATCCAAGGGCATCTGCGGGAAACGGATCTCGGTAGCCCCGTCCATCTCCGCCTCGAGCCGCGCGATTCGCGCCCTGGCGCGCAGGATATCGCTCTCGATCGAGCGCAGGTCGCCGACCAGCTTGATCTCATCCGAAGGCTGCACCTGCGACCTGCTCTGGCCGCCGGACATCGCGATCGCCTTGAGCACGCTCATGCCCGGGCGATAGCCGTGGGAGCCGGGAGTATTCACATCACCCACCACGTAGATCGGCGGGTACTCCATGATTTCCACCGTCGTGTTCGGGATGTCTACCGTGCCCATTGCCTGCTGCAGGCGGTTGGAAATCTCGTCAGCCAGCTGCTTGCTGTCGCGCCCTTCCACGGGAATCGCGCCGACGACGGGCACCGATATGGTTCCGTCGTCTGAAACCACGAAATCGCCGCCAAGTGCGCTCCATTGCTCATAGACACCCTTCATCGGCATCCACTGCACAACTGTGATCCGCAACTTCGTCTGGGGAACGAGCACGTCCTCGGCGGCCATGCCGGATGTGGTCGTGCTCAACACGGCAAATGAAGCCGCGGTGAAGAGGAACCGTCGACTCTCACTTATAAACTGTAGGAAGGAAGTCATGTGCCCGCTGCCGGCCCTTCTTGCATCACGTTGACAGCAAGTCTGATCGAAGGCACCTGCGCGGGTAAGGTGGCACCTCGTCGGCGCCCCTAATCCTTAAGGATGGCTCCGGCGCATCGGGTGCCACCCAAAGTTTCAACGGGTGGCATCCCTTCTCGTCCGTTGATGGCAAGATGAGGCCGCGCCTCAACCTATTGCAGCGTCGCAAGGTTGCAGGCGCCAAGCTATTGTTCCGCAACCAAAGCCTTGGTTCGTCGGCGGGAGGCTGATGTGCGACCTTTCAGGCACACGATGCAGGAGCTGATTTCGTGGATTTCAAATCCAGGGACGAGCAGAATTACGACATGAGTGTCATCTGCCCAGATACGGGACATCCCCGGCGAACTATGCTGGTTCTCGCATCACAGGGGCTGTTTCCGCCGAGCATGGTCCATGCGATCGAACGGGAATTTCCATGGATCACCGTCGAGCAGCGGACGGAAGTCGCGGCTGCGGACGCAAGATACCGCTTCCCGCTGGCGCTGATCCTGCTGGATCCGGACCTCCTTGCCTCTCTCGAAGCCTTGGCGGCAACACGCGGCCGCGATCAACCGCTTCCCGTGGTCGGACTTATCGAGCAGGAGAGCAGAGACCGTGAGAAGGTCCTGACGCTTGTTGAAAGGTCGCGGGTGGCTCGCAGCGTTCTGCCGATGAACATGCGGCTCGACGTCTGGCTGTCGGTGATCCGCCTCATGCTAAGCGGCGGAGAGTACTATCCGCCGATGATCAAGCGCGAGCCAGAGGTGCCGAGGCACCCAGCCGCGTCTTTGGAACCCGCCACCGTCCAGGCGCCGGCGAAGCCGACAGCGCTTCAACTGGCGGGGCTGACGCCGCGCGAGATCGAGGTACTGGGAATGGTGGCCCTTGGCATGCAGAACAAGTCGATCGCGTCCGCGTTCTCGCTTTCCGAGCACACTGTGAAGATCCATCTTCACAACATCATTGCCAAGCTGGGTGTACACAACCGCACACAAGCGGCAGCAATGTACAGGGAAGCCGCGACGAACCAGGAGCGGTGAGACACTGCAGCAGTTGATCTTTTCGCGAAACCAGACGCTTCAGGGACGGGTCCCGTGGTCTAGGTAGCGGAGGTCGAACCCGGTAAACTCTGCCGCCCGGTGGACGTCCGGGAACGTCACTGTCCCCTCCCGAAATACCACCAACTTGATCTCCCGCAACTGGCGCAGCACGCGGTTGAGATGGATGGTCGTCATGCCGAGCGCATCGGCGAGCACCGCCTGGGAAATCGGGCACGGATAGTTGTCACCAGTGCCGCAGCCGATCAGGTGCAGCCGCGCCCCGAGCTCCAACAGGAAGTGCGCCGTACGCTCAAGTGCCCCTCTCCGCCCGACGCTCACCAGATGTTCTACCACCATCGCCTCGTCGCGGGATGCAGCCCACAGGAGCGAGACCGCGAGCTTCGGCGCAGCCCGAAACACGTCCCACATGGCTTCGACGGTCACCTTCGACACCTCGACATCGGTCAGGGTGATGAAACTTTGGTCAGAGGTACGCAGAAGCAGGCTGCGCACACCGAGGAAGTCTCCGGGAAGGTGGATGTCGATAATTTGCCGGCTGCCATCGCGCAGGCGTTTGTATGAGCACGCCCAGCCCTTGCGAAGAATGTACGCGCCACGGTTGGTCTGGCCCTGATAGACAACCTCGCTTCCGGCAGCAAATTGCATCCGATGCCGTTGAAGGTCCTCTAGCCTCGCCTTCTCGTCCTCGCCGAGCGGCTGAAACGCCTGCAGCTTAATTGCGAGGGCGTCTTCATCGTGGTCCATCTGGTGTTTTCTGCGCATTCCCAGCCTGCCTGCCTTCGCTATGATTGGCGGGTATATCGCCAGTCTAACGCAAGGTTATTGATCTGGATCTATAATGTAAAACAGCCACTTCCGATCCGCGTGTCAGCTAAACTTGGTGTGATGGACCTGCTCTACATCCTAGGTCTGACTAACTCGGACTACCGACTACTACTTTTGGGGGATGCCGGTGGCTTCACATGCATACGTTCGCCTGACCGCACCCTCACCTTCATGGCGTGCATTCCGACGTTGTGGCCGATTGGCCAGTCTAACGGGGGCACCGCTCACACCCGCGACGGCGCGAAACTGCACCGTCAGCCTGGTCAGGCACCTCCTGCGACCAAGCTGCTTCTCATAACGCCTATTTTTCAACGAGATGTGTCCAGGCCCCGCCTGAGACGCCGGCACGCGGCATTCACCCCCCGCTATTCTGGCCGAACGCCAATGTGAGGCAGTTTGGCCACACATTAGACAAGACGACAACATTTAAGGCGGGGTTAATTTCGATCAATTTTCAGATCATTCAAAACCGCTATGGTTGTATTCGGTTGTCGATTATTTCGACTGCGGCGGGGAATGCTTAGTGGGGGCAAAGTCCAAACTATAAATAGGCGGGCGGAAATCTTTCCAGTCATGCATCGGCATGCCTAGACCCGCTGTGAAAGAGGATCAGGCTAATGAACATGGGTATCGTCACTAACGGCACTCGTAACGCATTTGATGTAGTTACTGCCCCGCAGCTCCCCGACGATATACCTGCCAAGAAGGGCGGCGTTTCGGGCGAGGAGAGTATCGAACGCAAACTGCTGATCGTCGATAGCAGGGCACTGGACCGAGAATGCTTTGCGCAAAGTCTGGTATCCCACGGAATTGGGATGACAGTACTTCCATTCGGATCGGTTGAATCATTTAAAGCAACGAAACAACCAATCTCTTCACTATCCGCGGTGCTGTTCAATGTCGGCGGAAGGCGGATCAACGAACCTGCGGTTGCAGATGAAATCAAGAAGCTGGTTACGGAACTCGGCAAGATTCCGCTGATCATCCTAGCCGACACCGACGAGCTGCCGCAGATCATGCAAGCACTTGAACTCGGCGCCCGCGGTTTCATTCCGACCTCAGTCGGCATCGATGTCTGCATCGAAGCAATTGGCCTTTCGATGGCGGGAGGAGTGTTCGTTCCCGCGAGCAGTGTTCTTGCAATGCGCAAGCTGGTGGAAACGAACATCGAGAACCATCCCTATGCCAGCATGTTCACCTCACGTCAGGCCGAGGTGGTGGAAGCCCTTCGGCGCGGCAAGGCGAACAAGATCATCGCCTACGAATTGAACCTGCGCGAAAGCACTGTAAAAGTTCACATCCGCAATATCATGCGCAAGCTCAAGGCAACGAACCGGACTGAAGTCGCATACAAGATCAATGACATGTTCCCGAACTATTCGCTTTCATCGGGAAGCCAGGCCTCTCGTTCTCTTGGCAACTGATCTGCCCTTCAATGACCGGTTCCGTTAACGACAACGGATACCGTCTTGAACAGGATCTTGAGATCGGTACCGAATGACATCACCTTCGCGTAGCGGGTATCGTGCATTGCTCGCTCCGCGAAGGTGCAGTTGTTCCGCTCGCTGATCTGCCACAGCCCCGTCAGCCCAGGCTTCATCTCGTAATAGGCGGAACCCGGATACTGGTTTCGCTGCTCGGGCATGAACGGCCGCGGCCCTACCAGCGTCATCTGCCCCACGAATACGTTCCAAAGCTGGGGCAGCTCATCCAGAGAGTACTTCCTCAGGAACCTGCCGACTCGTGTAACCCGGGGGTCGTGCCGCAGCTTCTGATGCAGCTCCCATTCCGGGCGCGCCTCAGGACACTCCTGCAAATACGCCTCGAGCATCTCGGCTGCGTTAGGACGCATTGTCCGCAGTTTCCACATGCGGAAGACCTGACCGTCCTTCCCAACCCGCATCTGGCTGTAAAATGCCTTCCCTCCCTCCAGCCTGACCAGCAAGGCTGCAACGCCGATGACCGGCACTACGACCGGAGCCGCGAGTACAGTCGCGGCAATGTCCAGGCAGCGCTTGCTGAAGAAATAGAGCCTCCTCCTTGTCCTCTCGGCGTCCGCTATCGTGATGATGTCGAGGGACGGGCCTGGCGCCAGTTCGTGACGATAGTCAGACATGATAAATCCCCACCTCCCATGGAAATTCGAGGCAAGAGATCCCCGTCCGCAGAACGTGAGTCCTGCGCCGTTGAGCAGTAAAAATGCTCGCTGTGCGATCTCCTGTTGTTCAGGAAAAGTTAGCCATGAAGGGTGGAGTGCTCAATCAATCGTCCGTTAGCTATTAAGAGCTACGACCTTGATTTAATTTGACATTACGGCGCCCGACTCCAGCACAGATGCGAGACTCTGCTTGGTCTACAGACCGTCGCATGACGCAAAACTTGGCCAAAATCGACCATGCTGGGGATGTCCGCCTGCTGCCAGGCGATGAAAGGATGGACCGTGACGGCTCCTGCCGGCCTAGATCGCGACACCCATACGTAGAAGTAGCATTAGAAGGTCTGCCCGGCTCGTTGCCGTGGGATGCATAGGTTGTACCACCTTAGCCAACCGGATGAGGCTGGTTCAGGTGTTTTCCCTATTCCACTTTCCGACCGTGGACGAGCTATTGTCTGACAGCAAGAAGCCGATCATCCGCCGGGCGCGGTGAAGCCGCACGCAAACCAGCACGGCAAAGGCCAGCACTCGGGCTCGAAAGCTTCGAATGCGACGCGTCCTGAAGACGGTGATCGTCTCGGCGAGTGGCGAAAGGGCAACCGCCACGCTTTTAAGGGCCCACATCAGGTTATCGGCAACATGAGGACCCAGCTTCCTGAATTCATGGGCAACGTGCCGGTCCCAGCGCACCAGAAGTTCGCCGAGGGAGGCACAGGGAGGCGTATACACCTTCGCTTCATCGAGGTACGCGATGCGATAGCCCTCTGCGCTCGCCTTCATCCCCCAGTCGGTATCTTCCATCGTGCCGATGCCGCCGAACGGCCCGACAGCCGCAAAAACCTTCGCGCGCACCGCCATGTTGCCAGTGGCGGAGAAGGCGTACTCGGTGACATAGCGGTCATTGCGGTAGCTGAAGACGCTTTCGTACGCCTCGATCGCGGTCAGCCGTTCTGGCTGCGCCGGCTGGATCCGGATGTCGCCGCCGACGAAGTCGACGTCCGGATTGCGCGCGAAAAAGCTGACGATGTACTCGATCCAGCGCGCCCCGGCGATGCAGTCGCAGTCGATGAAGGCGAGGATTTCACCTTGGGCTACGGCCGCGCCACGGTTGCGTGCGGGCCCCGGCCCCGGCACCAGCTCGACCTCGAGCTTCACCCCATCGAAATCCGCACACACACCGGTCGGCGGCTGAGCCGAGCCGTTGTCGACGACGATAATCTCACAGGGAATATCGGTGGTTCGCTGCGCGACGAGCGACGCGAGGCAGCGCCTGAGTTCATCCGGCTCATTCAGATGGGGGATGATCACACTAATCATTGGTACTATAGGCATCGAATTCCTACCAACAAAACCGGAGTTAAACTCAAACACAGGCTGAGTACAAATCATACTCATGTCAATTCAAAAATTTTCCACCGGGGTTTTTGAGGGATCACATGTCTATACACAGCTTGAATACTAGTGAGAGTGTACAGAATTATGCCTTAGCGCCATTTTGTATTATTGGAGGCGGACTCGCCGGGCTTCTGATTGCCCGCAAACTTTCCGAAGCCGGGCGCAAGGTCATCGTCCTTGAAAGCGGCAATGACGGCAACTCGGAGGATGTCGACCGGCTGAACGAGCTGGACGACCCGTCCAGCCGCTACACCCGTGCGACCACGGGACGTCGGCGTGGCCTGGGGGGGACCTCCAGTCTCTGGGGCGGCCGGATGATACGGATAAGCCCGCATGATACGTCACGTCGCCCGCATGTTCCTGATGGCGCGTGGGATCTCCCGGCAATGGAGCTAGACACCTACGAGGAAGAGATCGAAGCTCTTTTCAAGGTCGCCTCGGGATCACATGACGAGCTGGAAGATGATACCGGCCCTATTGCTCCGGAATTTCCCGTCGATTGGATGTCGCTCGTTCCGCGCTGGGCAAAGTGCCCGCGCTTCAAGAACTGCAACATCGCTACCCTGCTCAAGGATGAGCTGAGACGCTCGCCCAACATCGACATCTGGCTCGATGCGACGGTCTGCGACTTCGAGCTGGATGCGCAATCGGGTCGTCTCGCGGCGGTGCGCGCCCGCAACTTCACAGGCCGCGAGCTCCTGGTCAGGGCGGACCGCTTTATCCTCGCCGCGGGCACTATCGAAACCACACGGCTTCTTTTGCTCCTCCAGCAGCGTTCCGGCTACCGCGCTTTCTCCAGATGCAAGGTGCTCGGCCGATACTTCCAGGATCATCTGAAGGCGCATGTCGCCACGATCGATCGCAGCGATCCGCAATCAACGAACCGTCTTTTTGGATACCGCTTTGTCAATGGTACCCGGCGGGATCTTCATCTGGAACTCGGCCACGGCGTGCAGGTACGCGACGAAGTCGGCAGTGCCTTTGCATATATCGCCATGGACCTCGATGACAGCCCGCTCTCGCACGTCAAGCAGATCGCGCACTCGATCCAGCGCGGTGAGGTGGACCTCAAGGCAACCGTGCGCCTCTCGGGCAACGTCGGGCTGATTGCACGGGCCGCCGCCTGGCGCCTGGTCCGGAAGCAGTTGTTCGTACCCGCGGACATCGTCCTTCGCCTGATGGTGTGCGTGGAGCAACTGCCAGACTGGAACAACCGCCTCGTCCTGTCCGACAGGCTCGATGCGCTTGGCGTCCCGATGGTTCATTGTGACTGGAACCCTACCCAGACTGACGAGAGGACGTTCCGTTCCACCATCAGCGCAATCTCTGCCTACTGGGAGCAGGCCGGCTTCAACCAGATCTGTCCCCTGAAATGGGTCAGCCCTGTGAAGGAGGACCCAGCCCACATCACGAGCATCGCTGAAGCATGCGCGCATCCCTCTGGTACTACGCGGATGGGATTAGACCCCTCGACTTCCGTAGTCGGGCCGGATCTGCACTGCCACGAGGTGCCAAATGTCGCTGTTGCGAGCGCCTCGGTCTTCCCGAGCGCTGGCAGCGCCAACCCGACTTTGACGATCATGAAACTCGCGCTCTGGCTGGCGGACTCGTACCTGCGCGAACCGTCGCGACAGATGCGTCCCTACGCCATCAACGCCTCATGAGCGAGATGGCGTCGAGGGGTACCACTACCGCCAAAGAGAGTAGCCCGAGGCTAACCTTCCGAGCTGTAGTCCCCTATCGGCGATCTATCGTCCCCGGCTGCGCTCGCATGAAGATGGATCAAGCTGGCATTATTGCCGCAACGGACGACAGGCAACAAAATGACCGATAGCGACATCCGCTTCTACCTTTCGATCCTGATCGGAAGACTGCCTTACATCTTCAGCATCGCTCTCGTTGTCGCAGGCCTTGGGATCACGGTGGCTTACCTGATGCCGACGGTCTATGGCGCCAGCGCCAAGATCCTGGTGGAACCGCCGCAGATCCCCGCGGAGATGGCAAAGCCGACCGTTCATATTCCGCCGCTTGAGCAACTGCAGATCATCCAGGAAGAGATCACGACGCGGGAGAACCTCCTGGAGCTGGCGCGCCGGCTGGATATTTTCGGCGATGCAGCCGAGAAGCTGACAGAAGGGGAAATCGTCGAAAATCTGCGCAAACGCACCATCCTCCAGCTGGTTCCGACGGAACGCGAGGGTGCGACCATCTTCAGCGTATCCTTCCAGGCTCGCGATCCAAAGCTATCGGCACAGGTCGTCAACGAACTGGTTTCGATCATCCTTGCGAAGAACGCGGGCATGCGCGCCAGCAAAGCAGGCGACACGCTGGAGTTCTTCGAAAAGGAGGTGGCTCGTCTGGCCGATGAGCTCGCCCGTCAGGAAGAGGCGGTGCTGGAATTTCGCAATGCCAATATCCACGCCCTCCCCGACAGCCTCGACTTCCGCCGCGCCCAGTTGAGCAACCAGCAGGAACGGTTGCTTCTCCTCGAGCGCGAAGAATCGTCACTGAGGGTGCGACGGACCAACCTTGTGCGCGTCTTCGAGACGACCGGTCAGGTCGCAGGCACCGGGCCGCTCTCGCTCGAACAGGAAATGCTGCGTGACCTGAAGCGGTCTCTGGCAGAGCAACTGGCAATCTTCTCCGAAGGCAGCCCGAAGATCGTCGCACTCCGTGGCCGGATCGATTCGCTCCAAAGGGAGGTGCAGGCCAGCCAGGACACCAAGCAAGCGGCGGGCGGCGTTTCCGAGCTCGATCTCCAGCTCTCCGACATCGATGAGCGCCTGTCCTTCATCGAACGCGAGAAGGCCGCCATCAAGGAGAACCTTGATGTACTGGCAAAAACCATCGAGGTCACACCACAGAACGAGACGAGCCTGAACGCTCTCGAACGCCACCGGGACAACATCCAGGAACAGTACAACAAGGCGGTTGCCAAGCTGGCTGAAGCGTCAACCGGCGAACAGATCGAACTCCGCGCCAAGGCCGGACGGTTCACGCTTGTTGAGCCCGCCATTCCGCCCGAAAGCCGCTTGAGCCCCAACAGGCGCAAGATCGCCGGCATCGGCGTGGCAATGGGCATCTTCCTCGGTTTCGGCGCGATAGCCGGCCTCGAACTAATGAATCGGACCGTGCGAAGGCCAGCAGACCTCGTCCCGCTGGTCGAGGAGCCGCTGCTTGGCACTATTCCCTACATCTGGAACCCGGGAGAGAAGGAAGCTCGGAAACGCAAGCTCTCCATCAGCCTGGCAACGTTGGTATGCGCGGTCGCCATCGCGGGGGCAGCCCTCTACCACTACCGTCCGCCGCTCGCGATCGCCTTCGAGAACCTGATCGAAAGCATCGACCGCAACAGTCTGATGTAATTCCGGAAAAGGCACACCATCATGCAACAAGAAGAAACTCGGATCGTGCCAATGGAGCACATTCGAACGGCGATGCAGAAGGCGGGGGCATCTTTCGGATCTCCCCGCACCAGCGAACCGCCAGCTCCGACCAAGCCGCTCCAGGAGACGGTTTGGGACGCCCTCCCAGTAGCGAGGCTGAGCCCGGCGCATCTGGAGGGTAGCCGGATAGTCACCCTGGACAAGAACCATCAGGTGGGCGTTGCTTATGACATGCTGCGGACCCGCGTGCTGCAGCGGTTGCGCGAAAACAACTGGACCTCGATCGCGATCACCTCGCCGACGGCGGGCGGCGGAAAATCTTCGCTCGCGCTCAACCTCGCCTTTAGCCTGTCCAACCGGCCGGATTGCCGCATCGCGCTGCTCGACTTCGACCTGAGGTGCCCAACGATTGGGACCAGCCTCGGCATCCCCGCGTCTTCACCGATCGAGGAATTCATCCGCGGCACCAGGAGCTTCGAGCAATCCTTCAAGAAGCTGAAGGACAACCTCGCGGTAGCGACCAACGGCCGGCCGGTCGAGTTCGCCGCCGAGTTGCTGCAAAGTCCGGAGGCTGTCAGGTGCGTCACGGAAGTCAGGGAAAAGCTTTCGCCTGACGTCATTCTCTACGACTTGCCGCCGATGCTTGCCGCCGACGACGTGATGGCATTCCTGCCGAACGTCGACTGCGCGATCCTGGTGGTCGAGGCGGAGAAGAACACGCCCGAACAGGTCGCGGCGTGCGAATACGAGTTGTCCTCGAGGTCAAAGCTGCTCGGGGTTATCCTGAACAAATGTCGTCACGCCGTTGAAGCGCAGGCCTATGGCTATGGAGGCTGACCGTGGACGCTCGTTTTCGGGAGAGTTTCGCGCCGGTGAGTACCGAACGCAGTGAAGTGGCCACCGCCAGGTCCGGCTCGGCCGTTTGCCTTTATCTGGAACACTTCGGCCTGAGGGAGCGGCCGTTCAGCCTGCAGCCGGACCCCGCCTACCTGTACTGGTCAGAAGAGCATGCCCGCGCCTATGCGATGCTGGAATACGGACTGGCGAGCTTCGCGCCGATCATCGTCATTACCGGGGAGATCGGTGCTGGCAAGACAACGCTGGTGCGCCACCTGCTTTCGTCCGCGCCCAGTTCGCTGCAGGTCGGCCTGATCTCGGACGTGCACGGTAATCGCGGCCAGCTGCTGCAGTGGATCCTGCGTGCACTTGGTGACAATGAGGCCGAGAAGTCGATGTCCTACGTGAAGCGCCTCTCGCGCTTTGAGGAATACCTGCACCGCCAGGCGATGGCCGGAAACCGCACCCTGCTCGTCTTCGACGAGGCCCAGAACCTCTCGGCAAAGAAGCTCGAGGAGCTCAGGTGCTTTTCCAACCTCAACGGCGGAAACATGGAGTTGCTCCAGCTTCTGCTGGTGGGCCAGCCGGAGCTGAACGAAATTCTGGCGCGGCCGCGCCTGCTGCAGTTCGCCCAACGCGTCTCCGCCAAGCACCACCTGTCCGGCATGCCGTTGTCGGCGGTGCGGCCCTACATTAATCACCGGCTTGTGACTGCCGGCGCCAAGTCTTGGATATTTACCCCAGGCGCTTGCGATCTGGTCGCGGCCGCCAGCGCAGGCCTGCCGCGGGTCATCAACCAGATTTGCGACTACGCGCTGGTCTATGCCTTCGCCGAGGGCCGCACGGTCGTGGCGGCGGATCTGGTTCAGCAGGTGATCGACGAGCGTGGCATCCGCTCGCTCGTGCCCCAGCCCGCAGCCAGGTAATCACCAGCCGGAAAAGAAAACGGCGCGGAACACGTTCCGCGCCGTAACAATTTTTGCCTGACTTAGCGCCAGATGCCGCGTGTGTCGTAGACGACCTTGCCGCCCAGGCGGGTATGACGCATCGCCCGGAACGGCTCGTGTTCGACCAGCAGAACCACGATGTCAGCCTCTTCAACCGCCTGCACCGCGTCCTTGAGCTTCAGGTTCTCGCAATCCGAAAGGAGCGGCGGCAGTTCGGCGACATAAGGGTCGCAGGCGGCGATCTCGACATCCGGCAGTCCTTTGGCGATCAGGTTCACCACCTCCACCGCGGGGCTCTCGCGGATGTCGTCGACGTTCGCCTTGAAGGTAAGGCCAAGGCAAGCAATCGAGGGGGCTCGGAACCGCTGTGCCTTGGCGATCACCTGCTCCGCCACATGGTGGGGCCGGCGATCATTGACTTCCCGGGCTGTCCGCAGCAGCGGCGATAGCTGCGGCGCGGCCGCCACGATGAACCACGGATCAACCGGTATGCAGTGCCCGCCGACACCTGGACCGGGATTGAGGATATTCACGCGCGGGTGCCGGTTTGCGAGGCGGATGACCTCCCACACATCGACGTGCAGATACTCGCAGATCAGCGAAATCTCGTTGGCGAAGGCGATATTGACGTCGCGATAGGCGTTTTCGACCAGCTTGGCCATCTCGGCACTGGCGGCGTCCGTCAGCAGGATCTCGCCCTGCGCGAATACGCGATAGATCGAGGCTGCCTTCTGCGCGCAACGCGGCGTTATCCCACCAACGATGCGGTCGTTGGTGATCATCTCGATCATGATGCGGCCGGGCAACACGCGCTCCGGGCAGTGCGCCAGGTGGATGTCGGGCTGCGGCTCGGTGTCATGCGGCAGTTTGAGGTCTGGCCGCTCTTCGCCGATCCAGCCCTTTACTTTTTCGGTCGTTCCAGGCGGCGAGGTCGATTCCAGCACCACGATCGCGCCACGCCTCAGCTTCGGCGCAATGCTGCGCGCGGCCGCCTCGACATAGGCGAGATCCGCCTTGCGATCCTCGGTGAAAGGGGTGGGCACCGCGATGATGTAGGCATCCGCCTCGGGCATCTCACGCGTTGCGACGAGCCTCCCCATCGCCACCGCGCCGCTGACGGCAACCGCAAGGTCAGGTTCCACGAAGGGCACCTCCCCCCGTGACACCGCCTCGACGATGGCGGGATTGACGTCCACCCCGACCACATCGATGCCCCGTGTTGCTAGCGCCACCGCGGTGGGCAGCCCAATATACCCCAGGCCGACGATGGCGACCTTGCCCGTGAATTTGTCGTCCATGAAACGGTCCTAGATGTGCCTGATGCCTGATGCCGAAGCTTGAATCCTCGGAGCTTCGAAGGGATGCGCCGGCCGCAGCAACTCAGCGAGCGTCAGCAGGATGAAGCTCGTGTTCGTGCTGAAGTACCGCCACCACATGCGTCGAGGCTCCTGGACCACCCGATACGCCCACTCCATGCCCGCCCGTTGCCAGGCAACCGGAGCCCGCTTGGTGTGACCAGCCATGATGTCGAACGAGCCGCCTACCCCGTGCAAAACTGGCACGTTCAGCGACGGGCCGTACTTTGCGAGGAAGATCTCCTTGCGTGGCGAGGTCATGCCGATGAACAGCATGTCGGCACCCGATTGCGCGATGTCCTGCGCAATGCTTTCACTATCCGCGTCGGCAAAGTAGCCGTGATGGCTGCCGGCGAGCCGCGCGCCCGGATAGCGCTGTGCGACCACCGCCTTGAGCTTCTCCAGAACCTCCGGCTTTGCCCCCAGTAGGTAGATCGAGCGCTGCTGCTGGTCCGCCAGCGCAAGAAGCTGCTCGAAGAGGTCAATACCCGCCACGCGTTCCGGCAGCGGGCGCTTGACCAGCTTGCTCGCCCACACCACCGACTGGCCATCAGCCAGCAGCACGTCACAGTCGAGGAGCGAGTTGCGCAGCAGGTCGTCGCGCCGTGCCTTGACGATCTTAGCCGCATTCAGAACGCCGATCAGCAGCCGCTCCCGGGTCTGGATTGCTGTCGAGCAACGCCGCAGCACGTCATTAAGTGTCAGCGGATCGAGCTGGAAGCCGAACAGCAGCCGGCGGTCGTAGCGCATGGGCGCGTTCATTGCGGCCGCTCCTCTGCCGCTGCAGGCCCGGCGCTCAGCCGCTCCTTCATGCCGTCGGACAGCCAGGCAAACAGCAGCCAGCCAAGCTCGTACGGGCGGCATTCGTAGTCGATCCTGCCGGGACGGAAGACCGCGTCGAGGCCCGGCACCTTGAGTCCCGGCGCTGCAGCCGTTGTCGCAGCCGAGATTGCTCGCACCAGTTTCTTCGGCTCATGGCGCGCGACTTTGCGCCAGATGACGTTGTCGGCGTTGCAGACGAGGGACTGACCGGCCTCGTTCGGCCCGTCGAGCCAGTCGATGCCGCGGGCGATCGACGCCATGTGGTCGTGCCCCCCTGCGTCGCGCAGGTCGAGCAGCGCCATCGGCCCCATCGCGTGCTGATGCACACTGTAGACGGGATAGCCCTCGACGACCGTGCCGTTGCGCGTGTCGTAGTGCCACCACCACTGGCCCTGCGGGCCCTGCAGCCGGCAGATCGCATCACCGCTGGCATTGGCTGCAGCCAACGCATCCGGATCGTGCGAGATCATCGACAGCCGGGCGAGTCCCTGTGTCGAGTAGACCTGGTCCGCAAAGCAGCCGATATGCGCCCGCAACCGTCCGCTCGCCGACGCAGGCAGATGATGCGGAAAGAGCCCGTACGGCCCCTGCCCCTTGAGCAGTCGGTCGCGTGCGAGGCGCGTCAGGGTGCGGGTGTCACCAAGCCGACTGCCGGCCACCGCTGCGATAAGCGTCCACGAGCAGTCGACCGTGTCGATCGGCCGGTTTGATTCAAGCAGCGCCACGAGATGTGCGAAGAGCTCCGACGTGAACACGCCGGCAGCTTCCGCCGCCGTCCACGCGGCCAGGGCCACCGCGCCCGGATCCTGCGAAGACTGCGCCCTGTGCGCGCACTGCAGCGCCAGGTCGGCGGCTGTGCGTCCATCAAGTAGCCGCCGCTGCGTCTCTTCGTCGGTGTAGGACAAGCCGAGCGCGCAATTGATGGCGTAGCGCAGGCTGTCGCCTTCCGCGCGGACACCGCTGCCCGTACCGCCATTGTCATTGGTCTTGCGCACCGTATGCGCGAACAGGCCATTGGCATGCATCTGCGGCAGGCCGTCCTTGGCGAGTTCGATAAGCTGCAGGAGTCGGGCATGCGTTGCCGGCGCAACGGACCTTAGTCCTTCCAGGCGGCTATCTGCCAGCAGACCTGCCGGCCCCGTCTCGTTCTGTACAGTCTGGCTAATGGCTACCACGAGCACATCCCATTGGTCCGAGTTGAATCGCTGATGCGGCATGAAGCCGAGGCCCGGAGTTAGGATGATCGGAATGCGACGATACGTGCCAGAAGCCAGATTGGATGATGCGCCGCTAAGGCAGGCTCTTCGGGATGACGCCTCCTACCTCCAACGGCGGAGAGGATTTACGGCTGGAAGCGGCCCTTCCCCTATCGGGCGTGATGAATACGCCCCTGTTCGACATTGCCGCGAAGCCGTCGCCCGTCGATGCTCGCAACGCTGCACCACGCAGCGACCGCAAGCGTCGGCGAGGAACCGTGACAGTTCAGTATCGTGCAGACCATAGTCTCAGGCAAAATCACGCCCTGCCGCCGCTTGCGGTAGTTGTTGTCACCTACAACAGCGCCGACGTCCTTCCAGGCCTGCTCGACTCGCTGGAAGACGGCCTCGCCGATATCGCTCAGCGGCGCATCATCATCGTCGACAATGATTCCGCCGACGCCAGCGCCATCATCGCCCGGCTGCATCCGCTCCAGCCGGAAGTGATCGAAACGGGCCGCAACGCCGGTTATGCGGCAGGCATCAATATTGCCGCCGCGCAGCTCAGTCCCGACAGCGACCTGCTCGTCCTCAATCCCGATTCCCGTCTTCAGCGCGGCGTTGCACGGCGGTTGCAGATCGAACTGCGCAAGGGCAACACCGGAATTGTCGTGCCGCGCCTGCTGAACCACGACGGCACCCTCGCCTACTCGCTGCGCCGCGAGCCGACGATCCTGACTGCCTGGTCGAACGCCCTTCTCGGCGGCCGGCTCTCGCAGTGGCTCGGCACGGGCGACATCATCGGCGATCCCGACCATTATGAAGTCTCACGCGAGATCGAGTGGGCAACCGGCGCGGTGCTCATGATTTCTGCCGCCACACGCCAGCGCGTCGGGCCATGGGACGAGTCGTTCTTCCTCTACAGCGAGGAGGTCGACTACATGCGCCGCACCCGCGCCGCCGGGTTCTCGGTTCAGTACATCAGCGACGTCGAGGTCACGCACTTCGGCGGGGAGTATACGGCCAATCCGTTCCTGACTGGCCTGCTGACCGCCAACATGATCCGCGACTTCGGCAGGCGCCATGGGAAGCTCTCCACGGCCCTGTTCCGGCTTGGACTGGCGGCCGGTGCCGCGCTCCGCGCGCCCTTTGGGCCTGCACATCGTGCCTCGCTCAAGGCTGCGCTCACAGCCCCAACAGCCTGATCAGACGACGCCTTCAGGCCCCCACCTGACCGTGTAGCTCTTGGGCAGAAGAACCCGCTCTACGTAGATGTCGCAACCGGGGAAGAGTGCCTCTACCTCCTTGCGGGAAAGCAGGTTGATGCGGTCGATGTGAAAGCGCCGGCCGCGGACATCCAGGTCCCTGTAATCCTTGGAGAAGGTGAGCAGTTTCCGGCGCGCGGGCGCGGCAAGCCAGTGCAGGAACGGGAGCTGGTAGTGCGGCTCGATCGGGAACTCCCAGGCCGGAGTCTGAACCCAGCCAGCAATCCCGACACGCAGCGATTCGTCGGCCATCGCGCACATATCCGGCCACATGCCGACATGCTCGATTACCGAGTTCGAGTGAACAAGATCGACTGACTTGTCGCCGTAATTGGCCAGGTTGCGTGCATCACCGAGCTCCTCGAGGAACAGGTCGGAGGAAGCGTGACGCCCGAACTCGCTCTCATCGTTATTGAGAAGCCTGATTTCGGCAATGTTGTCGAAGCCGACATTGTCCCAGTAATCCGAACGGCCGCCGATATCGAGGACGGTGACCGGTCGGCCGAGCTTCGCGGCGAGCCGCCCGATCATCTCGCGCAGGATCCTCCCGCGAGCGGTGCGGAAGCGATTGACCGTAAGATCCCTCATTTCCCTCCATTACCTTTTGCAGAAGGTCCAGCCGCTCCGGCGACCGCCTTCCCCCGCTGAGCAGCGACGAAGGCGATACTAGGGACCTTCAGGCCAAGGCAGCTTCTTATCTTCCGCTATAAGACCACATTGAACTGACTGGTTCCATCGTCGCTGTGACCGTCCTGTAGGCTGCGCGCGGTGGCTCGTGGTACCCGAAAGGCGCAGGCAGGGGTAGGTGAGCTTCGACCAACCGGAGCACGGGTGTTACGTCCGCCAGGGAGCAGGAGGCTGAACCTGCGCCATTGGAAGTGGCGCACACGACAACCGTCCGGCTTGTATGAACGCGCAGATGTTCCAGCATCGAGCGACTACAGGCCGGGAGATGACTTGTGAGCAATCTACCAAGCGGTACCGAACAATTCCTCGCCGCCAATAACGAGGCCTACGAGTGGCTGGTGCGGGAGATCACGACGCATGCGAGCACCTGGCATCCGGAGCTTCTGCTCCGCAGGATAGAGGCCGCCGCGAAGTTCGCATCGAACTGCCACACGGGGCGGTTCGCCGACGGCGCTATTGAAAACCTCGCGCTGCGAATCGGCCGGGAACTCCGGGAGCCTGCACAAACAAGCTCAGAACGGCTGCCAAGGGCCGACTGCCGTCGCCGGGTCCTCCACTACTTCGATCGCGTCCACGCCGTCGGTGGCCACACGCGCACGCTGATGCATTGGGCACTCCACGATCGCTCCTCCCGGCACTCGCTTGTACTTGCCTTCCAGGAGGACGTCCCGGTTCCCCCCGGCGTCGAGAAGGCAATCGCCGGAAGCGGCGGCACTATCACGAGACTGCCTGAAACGCCCTCGCGAATCGAACGGGCGCTGTTCCTGCGCCATCTCGCGAAACAGGCCGATCTGGTAGTGCTGCATCACTCGGCATGGGATTCGCTCCCGGTCGTCGCTTTCGCAGTGGAAGGGCTCCCGCCAATTGCGGTCCTGAACCACGCCGACCACATCTTCTGGCTTGGAAGTTCGGTGACGGACCTGGTCATCAACCTGCGCAGCGCATCCATCCCACATTCACGCGACCGGCGTTTCGTCGAGAACAATGCCGCGCTTCCCATTCCACTGGCTGACGACCCCGCCCCCGCGAAGAAGCAGAGCGTGCGGCGCCAGATGGGAATGGCGGACGACGAGATCGTCCTGCTGAGCGTCGCAAGAGCGGAAAAATACCGCCCTTGCGGCGAACATGATTTCGTTGCGACCGCTTCGCGGATCCTGGAAAGCGAACCGAGCGCTCACGTCTTTGTTGTCGGCGAAAGCGCCGAGGGCATCAGCCGGCACATCAGCTACCCTCTCCATCCCCGTTTGCATTTCGTTGGCCAGTTGGAGGATCCGTCGCCCTACCGGGCCGCGGCTGACATCTACCTGGAAAGCTTCCCGTTCGGGTCCAATACCGCCTTGCTCGAAGCCGCTCTTGCGGGGCTGCCGGTCGTTCCTGCTCCCTCGCCGCTGAGCCCGCAGCTGATCGCGGGCGATGACGGGCTCTGGGAGATCATCTCAAATCCTTCGGACCAGCAGGAATATGTTTCGCGCGCGGCAAGGCTGATGCGAGAACCGGAAGTTCGCAGGAAGCTGGGGACGGTCCTGCGGGAGCGCATGCTCGCCCGCAACGTCGCGTCCGGATGGCTCGTGGAACTCGGGCGCGTGTATGCGCGGACCGACCACCTCGTCCATTCCCCGCACCCGATCCCCATCGCGCCGAGTATAGCTGAGGATGCCGATCTCGGTCTTTGCCTGTGGCAGGTCATGTCAGGTGACGGCGCGCCGGCTGCCGTAAGGCACGGCGGGCTGAGCCCAGCCGTCACACAGGGCACGTTCGCCCGGCAGCGAGTCGGCGATTTCGGCACCGCGCGTCGCATCGTCCTGAGCGCTCTGGCCTCGGCTCCGCTCGACAGTGCATCCTGGAAGCTGGCCAAGTTCTCCCTGCGCAGCCATGTAGGCGCGGCGCTTCGCTGGCTGCGTAACGGCGATCCGCTGTTGGGATCATAAACAACCAGTTCAGGCTTCTGCCGGCATCAGGACGCGACCGCCGCCGAAGGGAACTGCCCTCGGCTGCTGCCAGACGGATGGGAGACGCGTTGCCGCGGGGCCTGTCACGAGCCAGAGCATGCCATCATGCACGCCGAGTAGCGCAGGGACGCCGCTTTGATCCGGCAGTGCGCTTAGCGTCCGAAGGTGCTCGAGCGAAAGATGCGTCACAAGCGCCGAATCTCCTGCCGGCACTCGACGCAAAGCCGCCACTAATTCCTGTTCCGAACTGACCGCCTCGAAACGGACCTCACGGCCGCGCCGCGTCAGACGTAAAGTTTCAGATTGGAAGGGGGAGAAGCTCCCGTCATCAACGTTGATGACATGAAGCACACGCCCCTCACCTACCTGCAACAAATCGACATCGCTGCGGATATCGCCGATCACTCCCGGTATGTTCAGATGCTGCCTCGCCCTCGCGACAAGCAGCGATTCCCGCAACCAGCGGAAGCSCCAGCCATGGCGGCCGATCAACGGCAATTTGCGCAACCGGTCCTTCACCTCGCCGTCGATTGTTCCGCATGTCGTGCGAAGCGGGATCGCCTCCTGGTGCATCGACGCCACGCGCCGATGTGCAACATCGAGCTGCGCCAGATTGGTTGTCATGCTGTTGTGGGTGATGGCGACGTCGACAGCCCCAACCAACAGCCCGCGGTCCCTGACGCGGATGCCGTATTCCACCGCATAAGCATGCCAAGCCAGTTCAGGATGCTCCGAGATCGGGCATTCGAGGACGAGGTTTCGGGGGAGCATGAAAAGCACTTCATCGAGACTGTCGACCTCAACCGGATCGGGAGCCGTTTGCCCAAGAAGTTCCACGCGATCGCGCATTCGTCCGAAATATTTGCCATCTGATGTGATGCCTACCGCGCCCAGCATTCCCCATCTTGTGTCGCCGGTCAGAAACGCAGCAGCCTCAAGAAGCCGGTCAACTGAATGCAGGTAAACATCCTGATGGACGAACACGATCACGTCGTGCCGGGCTTGGCGCGCGCCATGATTGAGGGCAGCGCCCGCAGTCGCAAAGCCGCCATTCGTGTTGTCGATCGGGATGAACTCGATCTCCTCCCGGCCGGCTATGGAGCTGTCGAGGCACTCCCGGCGCACATCCGGATTGTTGACGACGCTGACGACGGAAACGCCCTGAACTTTGCCGACCATTCCCGTACTTCCTCTCTGGTCTGGTGAGGCTTGGCTTGCGAGGTCCGGCGGACCAACGGTAGCGCAAGCCGTCCCGTCTACTGCCCCGGCAGGGATCGCGGACAGGGTTCCACGAAAGCGGAAGAGCGGCAATTGCACTGGTATCCCACAATGGGATGATTGGGTTCGCTGACGGGCGCGCGCTGCCTTAACATCGCAGAGCAAACGCAAGGGCATCCGGACAGATTGGTCTTGCGCACTTCCCCCGTCCACACATCCCCATCCCCGTCCGAAAATCCATCCCCGCTTACGCCCCTACTCCTTTCGAGGAGCCGCGCTACCGCGTTTTCGTCGGTTTACCGGAAGGTTGAAAAACCGTCTCGTTGCGGGGAGCCGAACAGCGGCGAGAGGATCCCGAACAGATGATTTCTTCGGACGTCGTGCTGGCAGAGGGGGTGGTGATTCATCACCCCGATCTCGTCAACCTTTACGGATGCCGTGTCGGCGCGGGAACGCGCATCGGCACCTTCGTCGAGATCCAGAAGAACGCCGTGATCGGCGCGAACTGCAAGATCTCCAGTCATAGCTTTGTCTGCGAAGGCATCACGATCGAGGATGGCGTCTTCGTCGGCCATGGCGTGATGTTCACCAACGACCTCTATCCGAGGGCCGTCACCCCTGACGGCAACCTGATGACGGATGCCGACTGGGAGCTGATCCCCACTATCGTGCGCGAAGGTGCCGCCATCGGCAGCAACGCGACGATCTTGCCCGGCATCACCATCGGCCGCGGCGCGGTTGTCGGCGCGGGCGCGGTCGTGACCCGTGACGTGCCCGACTACGCCATCGTTGCCGGCGTTCCGGCGGTCGTTACCGGCAGGGCGAAGGACGCGCCTGCCCTGGCTGCGAGGGCCGTGCGATGATCAACATTGCTGTTGTCGGATACGGCTACTGGGGCCCCAACCTCGTCCGCAACCTTGCCGAAATCCCGGATGCCAACCTCGCAGCCGTCTGCGACCTCAATCTCGAGCGGCTGAAGCCGGTCAAGCTGCGCTATCCGCAGGTAACCATCACCGACGATTTCGATGCGCTCCTGCACGACAACTCAATCGACGCCGTCGCAATCGCAACTCCCGTCTCGTCGCACTTCCGCCTCGCCATGGCGGCGCTGAAGGCGGGCAAGCATGTCTTCGTCGAAAAGCCGATCGCCTCCTCTGCCGAGGAAGCAGAGCGGCTGGTGGACGAGGCGGCACGGCGCGGGCTGGTGCTCGCGGTTGACCATACCTTCATCCACACCGGCGCTGTGCGAAAGATGCGCGAGCTGGTCGATGGCGGCCTCGGCGAGATGTACTACTACGACTCCGTGCGGGTGAATCTCGGCCTTTTCCAGCACGACGTCAGCGTGATCTGGGATCTCGCCGTCCACGACCTGTCGATCATGGACTACGTGCTGCAAACGCGTCCCGTAGCGGTTTCGGCGACGGGCGTCAGCCATGTGCCGGGCGAGCCGGAGAACATCGCGTATCTGACGCTGCACTTCCCCTGCAATCTGATTGCTCACATCCACGTCAACTGGCTGGCGCCGGTCAAGGTGCGCCGGACGCTCATCGGCGGAAGCCGCAAGATGATCGTCTATGACGACCTCGAGCCGAGCGAAAAGATCAAGGTCTACGACAAGGGCATTACCCTCAGGGACGCCGCCCAAAGCAATGGCAGCAACGTCTATCAGGCGCTCGTGGGCTACCGCACCGGCGACATGTGGGCGCCGCACCTCGAGGTGACCGAGGCCCTCAACATCGAGCTTCGGGAATTCGTCCGCTGCATCGAAACCAGCGGCACGCCAACTGCCGATGGTCATGCGGGCCTGCGCGTGGTGCGAATCCTTGAAGCAGCAACCCTATCACTGGCCCAGCGCGGCCGCCCGATCGATCTCGAACCTGCAAGGCAAGTTGCATGATCCCGCTTCTCGATCTGAAGGCGCAGTATGCGAGCATCAGAGCCGAGGTCGAACCGGCGGTGCTGAGGGTACTGGCATCGGCGCAATATGTGCTCGGCGAGGAAGTCGCCGCGTTCGAGCGCGAGTTCGCCCGCTATTGCGACGTGACCGACGCCATCGCCGTCAACACAGGCACCAGCGCGCTGCATCTCGCGCTGCTGGCGGCAGACGTCGGGCCAAGTGACGAGGTCATCACCGTCCCGTTCACCTTCGTCGCGACAGTGTCGTCAGTCTGCTATACGGGCGCTACGCCGGTGTTCGTCGATGTCGATCCGGTCACGCTGACGATGGACCCGGCAAAAATCGAAGCTGCGATTACGCCGCGAACCAAGGCGATCCTGCCGGTCCATCTCTATGGCCAGATGGCCGACATGGACGCGATCATGGAAATCGCGCGCCGGCGCGGCCTGCTGGTGATCGAGGACGCCTGCCAAGCACACGGCGCCGAATATCGCGGCCGGCGCGCCGGCAGCATCGGTCTCACCGGCTGCTTCAGCTTCTATCCTGGCAAGAACCTTGGCGCATGCGGCGAAGGCGGCATCGTCGTCACCAGCGATCCGCGCCAGGCCGAAAAGATCCGCATGTTGCGGGACTGGGGCCAGAGCCGCCGCTACTACCACGACATTAAGGGCTACAACTACCGGATGGATGGCATTCAGGGCGCGATCTTGCGCATCAAGCTGCGCCATCTCGAGGAGTGGACGGAAGCAAGGCGGCGCAATGCTGCGCTCTACGACCGGCTGCTGGCGGGCTCATCCGCGATCACGCCCCCCATAGAGATGCCGGGCAGCCGCCACGTCTACCATGTGTACGCGATCCGCACTCGCGAGCGCGACCGGCTGAAGGCCGAGCTGGAGAAAGCCGGTATCAGCACCGGCCTGCACTATCCGGTGCCGGTTCACTTGCAGCAGGCGCATGCGGACCTTGGCTACGGCCCCGGCGATTTCCCGGAAGCGGAAGCCGCAGCCGCCGAGGTGCTGTCACTGCCGATGTATCCGGAACTAACCGCAGAACAGATCGAGCGCATTGCAGCCGCCGTGCATGCGACGGCGCGCGAGGAAGAAACAGTCGGCTAGCCCCCAACGGGCGCCAGAGGGAGAACGAGAATGCTGAAGGACAAGCGCGTCCTGATTACCGGCGGCGCGGGACTGATCGGGTCGCACATCGCCGATCTGGTGGCCGAAAGGGGTCCATCAGAGATCATCATCCTCGACAATTTCGTGCGCGGGCGGCTCGAGAACCTTAAGCAGGCGCTGGCCACCTTCCCACTCACCATCGTCCATGGCGACATCCGCGACCGTGCACTGCTGGCGCAGGTATTTGATGGCGTCGACGTGGTGTTCCACCAGGCGGCGATCCGCATCACCCAGTGCGCGGAGGAGCCGCGCCTTGCCTTCGATGTCCTCGCCGGCGGCACGTTCGACGTGCTGGAAGCGGCTGTGAATGCGAAGGTTTCCAAGGTTGTCGCCGCGTCATCGGCCTCGGTGCTCGGGCTCGCCGAAAGCTTCCCGACCACAGAAGACCACCACCCCTACAACAATCGCACCATCTACGGTGCCGCCAAGGCGTTCAACGAGGGACTGCTGCGCAGCTTCGCCGATATGTACGGCCTGCGCTATGTCGCGTTGCGCTACTTCAACGTCTACGGCCCGCGCATGGATGTGCATGGCGCCTATACCGAAGTGCTCATCCGGTGGATGGAGCGCCTGGCCCGCGGCGAACCGCCACTCATTCATGGCGACGGCTCGCAGACTATGGACTTCGTCAACGTCCGCGACATTGCGCGCGCCAACGTTCTGGCGGCAGAAGCGGACGTCACCGACGAGGTCTTCAACGTCGCCAGCGGAACCGAGACTAGTCTGCTGCAGCTCGCACAGGCGCTGTCGAAGGTGATGGGCGCCAGCATCCCGCCGGAGCACGGTCCTGCCCGCACCGTCAATGGCGTCACCCGCCGTCTTGCAGACACTACCAAGGCTGAGCGGATGCTGGGCTTCAAGGCCGAGATCGGGCTCGAGCAGGGTCTGGAGGAACTCGTCGACTGGTGGCGCGCCGAAAGTGGCACAACCTCGATGGCGGCTGAGTAATGACCAAACGCACAAGTACAATTCCTGTCGCCCGCCCGGTCCTCGACGAACGCGAGGTGGAAGCAGTCCGCCGGGTCATCCTCTCCGGCTGGGTCACGCAGGGACCGGAGGTCGCCGCGTTCGAAAAGGAGTTCGCCGAACTCGTCGGCGCGCCGCATGCCTGCGCGGTCTCCAATTGCACCACGGCGCTGCATTTGGCGCTGCTCGCTGCGGATGTGGGCGAAGGCGACGAGGTCATCACTGTCAGCCACTCCTTCATCGCGACGGCCAACGCCATTCGCTATTGCGGCGCGGTTCCCGTGTTCGTCGATATTGAGCCGGACGGCTTCAACATCGATCCCAACCTCATCGAGGCAGCGATCACGCCGAAGACGAAGGCAATTCTCTGCGTCCACCAGCTCGGTATGCCGTGCGACCTCGCCGCTATCGTCGGCATCGCCCGGCGCAACAACATCCCGGTCATCGAGGATGCCGCCTGCGCCATCGGCAGCGAGATCCTGTGGCAGGGTCGCTGGGAAAAGATCGGCAAGCCGCACGGCGACATCGCTTGCTTCTCCTTCCATCCGCGCAAGGTGATCACCACCGGCGACGGCGGCATGCTGACGACGAAGAACCCGGAATACGACCGGAGATTCAGGCTCTGGCGCCAGCACGGCATGAGCGTGCCGGACACGGTGCGCCACGGCTCGCCCAAGGTGATCCACGAGGACTATCCCGAGCTCGGCTACAACTACCGCATGACCGACATGCAGGCGGCGATGGGCCGCGAGCAGTTGAAAAGGCTGCCCGAGATCATCGAGACGCGCCGGCGGCTTGCCGCGCTCTACACCGAAGCGATCTCGGAGATCCCCGGCTTCGGAACGCCCGTCGAGCCAAGCTGCGTGCGCAGCAACTGGCAGAGCTATTGCGTGCGCCTGCCTGATGGAATCGACCAGCTCGCGGCCATGCAGGCGCTGCTCGACAAGGGCATCTCCACCCGCCGTGGGGTGATGAACTCGCATATTGAGGCGGCTTACGGGGGCGACGGCCTCTTCCGCGCTGGATCGAGCCTCGAGCGCAGCCTGGAGGCGCAGCAGCGCTGCATCATCCTCCCGCTCTCGGTACAAATGACCGAGGACGAGATCTACGAGGTGGTCGACGCGCTCGCCGATCTCGTGATCGAACAGGCTTCCGTATCGATCGCGACCGCTATTTGACCGTCATCGGCAGCCCGGACACCATGAAGACCACACTGTCGGCCTTCGCGGCGACGGCCTGATTGAGACGACCGGCTTCGTCGCGGAACCGCCGCGCCAGCGCATTCTCCGGCACGATCCCGAGCCCGACCTCATTCGAGACGACGAACCACGGCCCTCGCGGACGCGACAACGCATCCGCGAGCCGGGCGGTCTCTGCTTCGACGTCACGCTCGCCCAGCATCACGTTCGTCAGCCATAGCGTCAGGCAGTCGATCAGCACCGGCGCGCCATCAGGCACGTCCTGCAGCACCTCGACCAGATCAAGTGGCGCCTCCAGCGTCTGCCAGTTGTCGCCTCGCCTGTCGCGGTGATGCGCGATCCGCTCGCGCATCTCGTCGTCGAAGGCCTGGGCAGTCGCAATGTAGAACCACGGCGCCGGGAGGGCCGACACCAGCTCCTCGGCATGACGGCTCTTGCCTGAGCGCACTCCGCCCAGCACGAAAGTCAGACGTCCTGTCGCCGCCATCAGCTCACCTGTTCGCATTCCGATAATGCGGTGTCGCGCATCGCATTGCCTCGTGCAACTCTGCACGACTAATTTGTGCGCCAGCCGATGGAAATCTTTCAGCAACCGACCGGGGCTGATATCCGGTTGCCCCGGCCACGCTCCCGAAAGGTTCAGACGTGTCGCTTCCAGCCAAGGACCAGATCACTTCCGATTTCGCCGCCTGCGTCGGCTTCTACACGCGCATCCCGATCCGTCGTGAGCTCGACCCCAGCCGGCCCTTTATCGAGACGCAATGGGCCGCGCCGCTTGCCGGCGCGTTGATCGGCCTCTTCGTCGGCCTGCTCCTTTGGCTGTTCCTTTCACTCGGCGTCCATCCAAACCTCGCCGCAGCCCTTGCGCTCGGCGGCGGTATCGTGCTTACCGGCGCGCTGCACGAGGATGGCCTTGCCGACACCGCTGACGGCTTCTGGGGCGGTAAGACGCGCGAGCACAAGCTCGAGATCATGCGCGACAGCCGCGTCGGCAGCTACGGCGTCCTTGCCCTCATCCTTTCCGCGCTCATTCGCTGGTCTGCGCTCGCCTCGTTCGCCTTCCTGAGCCCGCTGGCGATGATTCTCGCGATCATCGCCGCGCACGCGGGCTCCCGTGCGATCATCCCGGCGCTGATGGTGCACCTGCCCCCTGCCCGCAGCGACGGCTTATCCGCATCCGCCGGCACCCCGCCGAAGGAGATCGCGGCGCTGGCCGCAACCCTTGGCGTCCTCATTGCCCTTCTCTCCGGCTTCTGGTTCGCGCTGCTTGCTGCCGTCCTGCTCGGGATCGTACTGCTCGCGCTCGAAAACACCGCCGAAAGCCAGATCGGCGGGCAGACCGGCGACGTCGCCGGCGCCCTGCAACAGATCGGCGAGATCGTCCTCCTCGCTCTCGCCGCAACGCTCCTAACCTGAGGAATGCATATGACATCCCCCCAATCGATCGACGACATCCGTCGTCTGTGCAGCAATCTGCCTGAAGCCGACTCTGACGCGGCAAAGGCCGCCGCGGCGCGACAGGCCGTGCTGACCAAGCCGCCCGGCAGCCTCGGCCGTCTCGAAGAGCTCGCCATCCAGCTCGCCGGGTGGCAGGGCCGCGAGATCCCGAAGCTCGACAAGGTGGAGGTGCTGATCTTCGCCGGTGCGCACGGCATCACCGCGCGCGGCGTCTCGGCATTTCCGGATGCCGTCAACGCGCAGATGGTCGCCAACTTCGAGGCGGGCGGCGCGGCAATCAATCAGCTCTCGCGCGCGGCTGGCGCGTCGCTGAAAGTGTTTTCGCTGCGGCTCGACACGCCGACCCAGGACTTCACCCAGGCCCCAGCGATGAGCGAGGAGGAGTTCGTAGAGGCGGTCGCTGCGGGATTCGACGCGATCGGCCCCGACACCGACCTTATCACCATCGGAGAGATGGGCATCGGCAATACCACGACGGCCGCCACCATCGCCGCCGCCCTGTTCGGCGGTGACGGCGCGTCGTGGGTCGGCCGCGGCACCGGCGTCGATGACGAAGGCCTGAAGCGCAAGGCCGATACGGTCGATGCAGCACTGGCGCTACACAAGGATGCGATGATCGACGCCGTCGAGGTGCTGCGCCGCGTCGGCGGCCGGGAGCTGGCCGGCATGTTCGGCGCGGTGCTTGCCGCGCGCCTTTGCCGTATCCCGGTCATAATCGACGGCTTCGTCGCCACCGCAGCCGCTGCCGTTCTCGCGAAGCAGTCCGGGGGCGGCCTCGCCCACGCCATCGCGGGTCATGTCTCGGCCGAAGCGCAGCACCGCCGCCTGCTCGATCACCTCGGCCTCGAGCCGCTGCTGGACATGGGCATGCGCCTTGGCGAGGGTACCGGCGCCTGCCTCGCCATCAACATCCTGCGCGGGGCGGTGGCCTGCCACGCCGGCATGGCGACCTTCGCCGAGGCGGGCGTTTCCGACAAGTAGATGCGAAAACGGGGGCCAAGCGGCCCCCGCCTTCTCCTGGGCTTCAGAATTTCACTTACGCAGCCGGCAGCAGAAAACCGGCGAAGAACGCCGCCAGCTCCTCGTGTGCATCGAGTGGCAGCACATGGGCGACGTACTGATCCGGGCGGACGATGACGATCGCGCCCTTCTTGCGGCCGATCCCGCGCATATCGAAGATGTCCCGGCCATTCTTGAGGTCCGGCGAGAACATCTTCTCGTAGTCGATCAGGCCGAACTTGCCCTTCTTCGGCAACAGCAGCGACGGCATCGATTCGATCGCAAGCTCGCGGTGACCCTGCTGGAAGATCGCGCGCACGTCGATCACCGAGTCGATGTCGGCACCAGCCGGCGTGTGCACGCGCAGCGGCGAATTTGGCGCATTCTCAAGGAACTCGCAGAGCGCACGGATCGCCGAGCCCTCGCCGCCGGCATCGCCCTCGCCCGCAAAGGCATAGACATGCCAGCGCGCATCAGCCAGCACGGTGTGGCCAATCTCAATCGGCTTGGCGTCGGCAACCCGGATCACCGGCGCCGAGTGGAAGCGCTGGCCGATCGGAAAGCCCGCCGCGAGCGACTGATACTTCGTGCTGCCGGTGATTTTCGACTCCGTGTAGGTCACCGACATGCCGGCCGTGTAACGGCCGTGCTGGATGAAATAGCGCTGGAACTTTGGCTCCTCGCCATTCGCGCCATCGTCCGCCGACGGCCGCGAGCTGATGATGCGCGACCACTCGCGGTCGAAATTGATGAGGTCCTGCGCTACCGCCTGGCGCTCGGCCGAATAGCTGTGCAGGATTTCCGGCGCGCAGCGGTCAAGCAGCACCGAAGCAAGCTTCCAGCCGAGGTTGAAGGTGTCGCCCATCGACACGTTCATGCCCTGCCCCGCCTTCGGACTGTGCGTGTGGCAGGCATCACCCGCGATGAACACGCGCGGCTGGCGGGTGGCGACCTGATCGGCCGGCACATCGTCGAACTTGTCAGTAAGTCGCTGGCCGATCTCGTAGACCGACCACCACGCCACGTCCTTCACCTCGAAATCATACGGCCGCAAAATGCGCTGGGCGGCCGAAACCAGATGCTCGATGGTGATGTCGCGGTTGTGGACGCGCTCGCCCGCGGCAAGCTTGTCCATCTCGATGTAGAAACGCGTGAGATAGCCGCCCTCGCGCGGGATGATGATGATGTTGCCCTCATGCGCCGACTGGATCAGCGTCTTGCAGCGGATGTCCGGGAAATTGGTGACCGGCAGCACGTCCATCACGCCCCAGGCCTGGTTGGCCGAATCGCCGACCAGCTCCCGGCCGATCGCCTTGCGCACGCCGCTGCGCGCGCCGTCGCAGCCGACGACGTAGCGGGCGCGCACGGTCACGGTCTCGCCAATGTGCCCCTCGTCCTGACGCTCCAGCGTCACGGTCACCGGATAGTCGTCAGCACTTTCTTCGATCACCAGGCCCGCGAAGGCCAGCGAATAGTCAGGCACCAGCCGTGTCGGCGACTTGCGCATGACCTCGAGATACATGTCGTGCACGCGCGCCTGATTGAGGATCATGTGCGGCATCTCGGACAGGCCGTCCTCGACGTCCTGGATGCGGCCATTGCGGATGATTCGCTCCGGCTCATTCGGATCCGGTTTCCAGAAGGTGGTCTCGTTGACCCAGTAGCCCTGCTTCAGCACCTTCTCGGCAAAGCCGAAGGCGTTGAACATCTCCATGGAGCGGCAGGAAATGCCGTCGGCCTGCCCCTTCTCAAGCGGGCCGTCCTTGCGCTCAACGATTCGCGTAACGATCTGGGGAAACTGCGAAAGCTGTGCCGCAAGCGTCAGGCCAGCGGGACCACAGCCTACGATCAGCACATCAACCTTTTCCGGCAGCGGTCCCTGGTTCTCGCTGCGACCGGCGCCGAGAGGAGCAAGCTCCGGATCCCCCGGACGAAAACCGTTGAGATGATATTGCAAGACCGACCCTCCCGGTTAAATTAGTAAGTACACTTACGATATGGATACGCCGGATGCGTGCGTCAACAAGAATCTGGGTCGCCGCGCATAAGTTGGCTATCAACAAGCCTCCTGCGGGACACAGGCAGGTGTGAGGAGCGGTCGCGATGTACAGAAGTTCTGGAATGCCGGGTCACCTGATCCGCCGGCTGCATCAGCTCTCGACGCAGGTGTTCATGACCCGGATGCGGGAGGCTGGCTTCGACCTCACTCCCGTGCAGTTCGCGGCGCTTGATGCCCTGAGCGACCGTCCCGGTACCGATCAGGCGCGGCTTGCGCAGGCGATCGGTAAGGACAAGGCGACCGTCGGCGCAGTTGCCGACCGCCTTGAGCAAAAGGGTCTGGTAACCCGCCAGGCCAGCACCAGCGACAAACGCGCCTTGCAACTCACCCTGACGCCTGCCGGCGAAGACCTGCTCGAAAAAACCGCGCCGATCGTCGAGGAGCTGCAGAAGGAACTCTTGCCCGGCCTCAACCCTGACGAATACCGGCAGTTCATCGAGCTCGCGACCAAGGCAGCACGGGCTGCGGGCGTGGTGGCGGAGGAATAGCCGAGCACACAGGCCGTGCACTGCCCTGCCCCCCGTTCCCTCGATAAATCAGTCGACGAAGAGCCCGATTTCACCCGCAATGTGAACGCTGTTCCCTCAGGTGACAGGCGGCTGAGGATTCGTCGAAGCGATTCTCGGGGCGTCCGCCCCCCGCTTGCGTACGGTAACCGCGCACACGGCAAAGTAAGCGAGCCAAAAGGTCAGACTTTACAGGAAGAAACGGCCGCAAAGCCTAGAAAGAAAATGGCGCGAGTGACGGGGCTCGAACCCGCGACCTCCGGCGTGACAGGCCGGGGGGAAGTGCCTGTTTCTCATACAAAGTTTCAACTTATTAGGCGCTGCAACGCGCACCAAAACGCATAAAAGTTGAAACCGCCAGCCGACGCGCTGGCGTCTAAGATGGTGACAGATCATGAAGGTGATTGCTTACCGGCTCATGCCGGCAGGTGGGACCACGCGCGCCCGTGTAGACGTTGAGACGCCGTGGGGTATCCGCCTATTCAATGTAGCACTAAAGCAGACCGATCGCGGCTGGCGAGCATTCGGCCCCTCCTCTTTCGGCAGCGCTGCTGTGACGTTCACGCCAGACATCGCTGCTCAAATTATCGACGCCGCTCTGGCCGTTATCGGAGAGATGAACCTTGACCAGCAGCGCGCAGCCTAAGCTCATTTCCTCTCATGATCGCGAGGCCATCATATTCGGCCTTTGCGACCGGTTGTGGGATCACGGCCATTGCATAACAAATGTCGTCCTCGCGCCAGCAAAGGAGGACGGTTCACCGGATTGGCAACGCGCCGCACCGGAGTGTCTCGAAAGCCTTCCCGCTGACGAATGGCCCGATGACGATCAGACCGTGCGACGTGTTGCAGTGTCGGACGACGGAATCGACGGCTGCGCCCGCGATACGTCATACTTGTTGTGGGTGGACGATGACGGCCAGGTCCAGCACGGGCGGATTGCAGGCTTGGCCGATGACGAGGCAATCGCCGAAGCCATCATCGCGCGCGATATAGGCGCCGAGCCGCCGAAGCGTGAACGCGGTAGGGTGGCGCAGGCAGCGGAGAAGCTTCGTCAGGATTTGTTTCCGCTGAAACCAGCAAATGATAACGCGCCACCTGCCGCCGCATTATCGCTCAAGCCGATTGACCCTGCCGAGCTTGCCGATAAGCCGGTTCCCGCGCGCCAGTGGTACATCGACGGCCTAATTCCCGCCCGCAACGTGACGTTGCTTTCAGGTGACGGCGGCACGGGCAAGTCACTCCTGGCGCTGCAGATCGCGGTGGCCGGCGCTTTAGGTATCAGCACGCTAGGCCTTACGCCGCAGCAAGGGCGTACGTTAGTGCTTGCCGCTGAAGATGATCAAGACGAGATCCATCGCCGCCTGGCGGATATCTGTCGCGAGCATGCAGTTGGTATGGCGGGGTTGCGTGACCGGATGTTGGTTATTCCCGCCGCTGGCGAGGACGTGGAACTGGCGTCTCTGGATGCCTCGCGGAGACATCTTCTGCCGACAAAAGTCTACGAAGCGCTACTGGACCAGGTAGCGTTGTTCAGGCCTTCGCTTATTGTACTTGACACCAGCGCTGATCTGTTCGGCGGCGATGAGATCAACCGAAACCAAGTGCGGCGGTTCATCGGAATGCTGCGCGCGTTGGCAATCGCATTCGACACTGCTGTCGTCCTGCTTTCGCATCCTTCCGTTCAAGGGATGCAGACCGGTACGGGTACTTCCGGTTCGACGGCGTGGAACAACTCAGTCCGAAGTCGCCTCTACCTCACCGCTGACAAGGACGATGAGGATCTGCGTGTGCTGAAAGGCATGAAATCGAACTATGGCCGAAAGGGCGAAGAGTTGCGGCTACGTTGGCGCGACGGCGTCTTCGTCATCGATGATGGCCGCTCAACAGCTAGTTCTGCTCTCTTACATCGGAAGGCCGCGAAAGTTTTCCTCGAGGTGCTGGGGAAGTTCAATGAACAAGGCATCAACGTCAGCGCCAACACAGGACCGACCTACGCGCCGAAGCGGATTGCCGAACACCCTGACGCGGACGGGATGTCGAAGAAGGTCTTGGCGGAAGCAATGCAGCGCCTGATGGATAGCGGGCAAATAAGGATGATTACCGAAGGCTCGAAGTCACGACAGCGCAGCCGCTTGATCGCCTCTTAGGGTGGTTTCCATTCGCCTTCCAACTGGCTTCCAACCGCCTTCCAACTGGTGTGTGTGAATATACCCCTATAACCCCATGGCGGTTGGAAGCGCCAACCGCCGGTTGGAAGGACCGGCGGGCGCTGGCCAACCTCTCTGAGAAGATAAGCGGCGTGCTGTGCTGACGCTACTCTACGATGAGGAGTGGGGTAGGTGGAGCGACGGGGAGATCGCACGCCGCGCGGGTGTTAGTACCAATTCGTCCCCGGGCTGAGGTCGTCACTGTCATCGGATGACAGTGAGCCTCGCTCCTACACCACGAAGCACGGCAAATTGTCTGACACGATCAATGTCACGCGAATTGCCACTGGACGCAACGTCATTAGTGTGGCAGCCAGACGTTGCCTGTTCTAATCAGGCTCTAGCCCCGCGACGTTGGTAGCGTCGGGGGCACAAGTCGGCGCCAGCCGGCAAAACAGCCATGACGGCCAGTGAGCTCGAGTGGCCCTGCGCTCCGCGCAGGTGAGGTCCAACTTCAACCCGGCCAGCGTCGGTCGGCCTACCATTCTCCCATTTTGAATTGACGCTCGGAGTCCGTCCATCGACTCCGTTACGCACGCAGGGATTCCGCCCAGCGGCAAGGCGCGCCACGACGCGCTGAAACCAGAACGAAGGAGCAACGTATATGGAGCAGATTTTTGGGAACGAAGGAGCATCTTGCGGCCGAGACTAACGGCGAGCATCAACCCTGCCTCAAAGAC